>CAXFCF010000067.1:0-6038 GCA_964000875.1 uncultured Candidatus Poseidoniales archaeon | reverse complement strand
TGGATATTGCTTTGAGTTGCTTGCCGCGACATCCATCACGGCCAACGACGTTGACAACACCATCAGTACGACCAAGGAGATTGCTCTCACTCGAGTCTTGTTCATATTCAATACAGTTGCATGGCTCGACATACGGAGTCCCGGACTTTGGGTTCCTTATTACCCCTTTCGTGCGCGTGTGCGAGATGCTCTCTTCAAACTGGCTCGCAGTGCAACGATTAGGTTTGAGAAATAGTCGTTAGCCAACCCATTCGCATCATGGGGCGTCCAACCATGATGGAGAGGGACCAAAACCCTCCTTCTTTCCACCATGAATTTTGACAAGTTTTCCAAGTTGATATTGGGTCTCAATCCATCCCTCAATTAAGTCGTCATCGAGGTCGTGACGACCGTCTATGGACTCGACTATCACTTCTGTAGGGAGTCCCATCACGCCGAATCTACGAACAGCTATTCTGAAGACTTCTCTCAACCAACCCTCTGCAACAGGTTCAGTACTTGGTGTTCCAGATGGTGGCTTTGGGGCTTCATCGTACTCGTCAAGAATTTCCCTGAGGGTCGCAGAGTCAGGTGAGTGCTCCCTGGCAACGCCCAGTTTCATCATCCCTGCTTCCAAATCCAGCTCTCCAATAGTTCTCCTGACCTCAACGAGTTTACTTGGGTCAGGGGTAGGACCTGGTAGGCCAACACTCTCCTTTGGCCCCCTTGAGACAGACGGTGCGTCATCGGATTCACTGCCATCGTCGATGGATAGCCTCTCCAACCAACCTACATCACTGAGGCCGAGATCGTCTCGCCAACGCTTTACCCATGTGGCGTCACCTTCTATGAGCACCTCAATGGCTTCATGCTTCGAACGGAAGCGGAAACAGGTTCGCAGTTCGCCCACCACGCTACACAGCGAACAACGGTGGTTATTGAACCAAGCGTTGAACTGAGCCGCACATGTAGTCATTTCACCCTAGTGAAAGAACCGCCTTCCTCCATCTGCCACCTGAGGCCATCCGAAGTGACATAGATAGTTTGACCGTCGACTTCCTGATATTCTCCTCCACCAGGTAAATCAAGATATGACGCAACCCTCTCAATAGAGGAAATTGATTCGATACCACTCAAAAGCGAAGGATGCAGTTCGTCGCCTAGGGTCGACGGAGTAGGCGGTGAGACACCGAACAACGAATCCTCGTTGAATTCACCAATAACCACTTGCTCACGATCTCGCCAAGTGAAGAATGCGGTGATGCCACCCACTCCGGCTACCAGAAGGAACAATGACGCGGCTATCCATATCAATAGGCTCTTGCCACCGAGCTCAACTCCTGTCTCGGGTTCCTCTACATCAGGCAATACGCCTACTTCTCCAGATGTAAATCGCGGGGTCAAAATCGCCGAGGTGGTTTCCCATCCACCAATGGATTCGTTGCTGTTCTCCTTGACCTCTTCGAAGGCAAGCGAAATCGGATAGATTCCCGAGTTCTCTTCACTCTCCTCCACCACACATGTGAATCTCACCCTACCCCCCGGCTCTACCAGTTCGCTACCTTCGGAACAAGTGAACGGTGAGTAACTCGAAGTCTCTGAGAGTCGCACTGTTCCATTAGCATCCCCTGAATTAGTAACAAGACAGTCCAGCGTGTGCGTAGATCTGGCCAAGTCGCCTATCAGTCCCCCATATGATACACCCTCCAGCGTAACTTCCTCCTCAATAGAGGTGCAGGTAATGTGCCAATCCGGAGTGGGTGGAGAAGTGACCCACAGTTCGATCGAATCGGTCGCACTACTAACATCCCAATCTGGCGCCGAGAGCACCATCGTAACTACACGCATACCTGTCATCGGAATCTCCAGCGTGAGGGTCGAGCTGCCTTGACCGGGAATAAGGCTCGCTACCTCACCACCGTCGAGATAGACATAGAGTTCCATGTCGCAACCTATCGAACAGGTAGCGTCGTAGGTCAGCTCGAAATTTCCGGGATGGAGAATCGATGGGACTGGCGTAAGTATCGAAAGTGAGAGAATGTCGTCTGCTGGAGCAAAGAAAGCTGTTGCATCGATGCCGGGTTTGGCATCAATTGCCTCATCACCAGTCGAGTCGTTAACGATTAACTCGAAACCGTAGGTACCTGGATTCAATCCGCCGAGTGAGAAGGAATGGGTGGAAGAATGGTTGCGTAGCCACCAACTTTGTCCTTCGTTCACCGTTCTAATCACCGCTTCCGTCATGGCTTGGTGACCCAACTCAGTGAGATTAGAATCTGTATCACGCCACTCGGGGTGTGCCAATTCATCGTCAGGCAAGTGGAAAGCCGTCACCGAGGAATATGTCAATGCCAAATCCTCTAGAATCGCATTACGCGCTGCCATGTGCTCGAATACCATCGGCTGGTGACACGATTGATTTGCAGGTGAAGCAGGACAGACGAGGTCTGGATCAACACTCTGAAGACCAACATAGAACCGCGAATTCGGATATCTAGAGGTCTCTTGGAATAACTCTGTGAATTTCTGTTCAATGTCATTGGTAGTTAGTGAACTCCAGTAGTCGGTATCCAAGATAATCACGAAGATCTGCTCTGAGCCAACTTCACTGTTTGACTGAAGCCAACCAGTGAAATCGTCTACATCTGCTTCTGGAACTGTCAGGTCTTCCACTTGGATTCCTGGCCAGCGCTCCTGCAAGTGTCTGGACACAAGAGATACCGTGTGGTTACCGTTGCCACTAGAGTCTGCCTTCAAGTGAGTATCCCCCATGAGATATAGGTTGGTCAACTGGGTCATCTCCAAAACCACTCCTGCACCTAGGTCGATGGTCTGGTCAAATCCCGATGGGCCAGTAATTTGGAGAGTACCTGATGCTGGATCTGCTATCGTCGAAATCCAGTCGGTTGAGACCAACCAGTCTCCGGGCGCCGGTAGTTGCTCGATTGTGACACTGCCTTCGTTTGGAGTACGTTGCTCATCAACGAACACCTTGGTGACATTCATCGTCTTCCAATCCTGTTCAGCGCGGTCAAGATCGATAGCTCGGAAACTGACATCCCACCACCCAAGTTCCTCTGAAGTCATCCAAATCTCACCGATGTAAGACTTCGATGCCTGGTTCCAATGCAGATGCCTCTCATGTCCACGTTCAGCATCAGATGGATCGAGGACATAGGCGAACACCGCCAAGTCCGGCCTGTCGTCAATCACCTTGATTGTGAACGAAATCATGTCCCTTGGGCCGACATAGCAAGTAGAGACCAACAATTGGTCACAACCGGTGACCGCTACTTGATCAATCTCAGGGAAAATCGGAAGAAGTTCCATCTGTGCTACCCAATCCGTGAAGTTTGGATCTGCTTGGTTTCCGGCACCATCCTCCAACCAAACCCAAACGGCCATGTTGGCGGTGTATTCTGGTAGGTGAGTCGAAGTGTCGTAGAACCCCACATAAGACTTGGATGCTGCATCCCATGTGAGCGGAGAAAGGGATTGTGGTGGCCATCCTTGGAGACTCGAAAGATCCTCGAAGTGCCATTCGGCATCCAACTGTGATTCGTTGGCCAGTACCTTTACGCGTATCTCCACCAACTCCCCCACGCGTGCGTATGTGCGCGCTTGACCATCCACAAGGAACGATATGTTGGTGACTTCGGGAATCAAGTCATCTACGAATGTCATCTGGAGATTTGAGAGCCAAACATAGTGACTTTGGTTGCCCAAAGCAGTCGAATTAAGCGGGAACTCAGTCATGTCTGCAAACTCCCAGCCGCCCACCTCTGAGGTCACATATTGGCTCAAGACATTGGAGAGATTACCGTATACATCATCTCCAAACTGAAGTGTGGCCATGTATGGTATCGTCATTGCCCCCACTGAGAACTGACCAGTGTAACTGGCATTGGTGTTGACATCAATCTGCAACAGGCCGTGTTCGACGCCACCTGGGCCATATGTCCCCGTGGACGGCCAGTTGACGGCCAGCACCGACTTTGGCACCTCAACCGCGATTCCCACCGCTGTCAAGTCAGACGAATTGATTGCCAGCAATTGAGTTGTACCCATCATGACCGTGACCTCTCCACTAGAGGTAAAGGAAGGAGGTTTCACATGAATCCAGGCAGAATCTATCGGCACCCCTGTCACAGGTACCGTCACATTTGCAGTAAGGTGGTGAGAGGTGCTAGATGAGGATGAACCGGTTCTGTGTGCGAGATTGGAATACGGTTGAATCAGCGTATGGTTGGCTACCGAGAATGAGAGGTTGGAAAAATGACCCCAGTTCGAGTGGTTGTGAATCATCCTCGACACATGAGGAGAAGTCGTGTTGTTGGCAGTCTCAAGTTCAATCCTGTAGCGCACGAACATGTGCGGAGGAAGCGTTTCCCCACTGAGGTTCATCTGCTCCCATTGACTCCACGAAACACCATCCAGAGTATGTTGTACGAAGCCATCGATACTGGTATTGGCAGGGATGCTGGTATGGAAAGCAATAGATCCGTTTGGGCGAATCACTCCCTGCTCTCCATAGGTGGGGCTTTCGAAAGATCCTGCCGGATGGTAAGTCGATGAACCCGCCCAACCAGCGAAAGTACCTGAGAAGGCGAAGCCAGCGTATCCTGCGTTACCCGCCTGGCCATATGAGCCTGTGCCGTAAGGAGAACCTCTGGCGCCTCCGTTGCCACCGTAAGCAGTCATTGCACCGTTGTTGGTGAACTGCCCCGATCTAGTCGCTACAAGGACCATTCCACCAGCGCCACCGCCACCTCCGTTGCCACCATCGAACATACCGATTCCTGGACCATTCTGGGCACCATTGGCGCCATTGCCGCCATTACCACCGTCAGCTCGTAGTTCGCCGCTGTTGCCGAGAAGTACTGTGTTGGCCATCAGTGCGATGGAACCACCACTGCCACCACCCGCACCACTACCACCTGGTCCAGTTCCACTAGCAGGAGGGGCGCCGTTTGTACCACGACCACCGTTGACCGAGACAGTTCCATTGACATAGATAGTGCGAGCAACGAGTTCGACCACACCACCACCTCGCCCACCTTGAGCGTCGACGCTGGTCTGCCCTTGCGAGTTGGTGAAAGTGACATTGCCACCTGAAGAACCTGGCTCCGAGCCGTTGCCATACGACGAACCACCAGTACCACCATTGGTACCACCACCAGCACCACCATTCGAACCGTGACCTGCTCCTCCTGCACCGGGACTCTTTCCATTCGCACCCCGTTGTGACGAGGTTCCGGAGCCTGAGTTGCCCCACACCATTTCGTCCGCGGTTATCTCTGCTCCTTGATCGATGATGATCGTGTTCGCATAGATCCTGAGCGGCCCTCCGCTGACCTGGATTTGGCCGCATGTAGAACCGATGCAAGCGAGTCGGAAGGTGTCGAACGAATAGTTGCCACTCGCCCACTGTACCGATTGGTGAATCTGTGTGTTGTTAGTACCAACATTGGGCACGGTTCCTCCTGCACTGCTTACATTGAGTCGTAGGTTTCCATTAGCATCTACACTGCTATTGTTGAAGGTCGAAGTTAGTGCTAATGGCAGCATCGAGATGTTACTGTTAGACCACTCTACGAACGGATGTGCAGTTACCTCGAACGAGGCAGCAGCAACCCTTGACCCTGGTTGGTGGGGAATCGTAGTCGAATCGTTTGCAGCAGGGAATAGCTGAACGCTGGTTTGACCATTGCCAAAGCTCCATGGAACACTCTGCCAAGGATAGACCAAGTTTTGTGTCAGATTGAACACTGTGTCGGCCGCTGCCTTTTGCAAGTACAGAGCGTCGGTCGCGGAAATTCCACTAGGATGGCTATTGCCAACGGGTGTAACTCCGGAAAGAGTGGCGTCGATTACACATGCAGTAAGGTAACTACCACTGAGCGATGGATGTGAACCGTCACTGGTGTAGAGGTCGTAGAATCGATTTCCAGGATTTTCAGGCGTAGTCCCCGAAGAGAGGACATCTTGGTACACCCACTTGAATGCAAGTCCCGCTGGTGCGATGACCGGTTGTCGACCGGATGATGTGACATTCTCGG
>CAXFCF010000066.1:0-6075 GCA_964000875.1 uncultured Candidatus Poseidoniales archaeon | reverse complement strand
CGATGGATATGATGCCACTGCTATCCTGATGGCACCTTCTGACGATGTCGTCAAACTCCACAACAAGGGAGTCATCGTCGATGGTAAGTCGGTTCTAGTATCATCCATCAACTGGAACTCAAACGCCATTCTCCGGAACCGTGAGATGGGAGTCGTGATTCACGACGAGACACTTTCGCAATACTTCGAAGCGTCATTCGAGGAGGACTGGTACAGAATGGATACCAACACCGATACTGACGGAGATAACCTTCCCGACTATTGGGAAATGGAGAATGGGCTCAATCGAACATCCTCTAAGGTTCCAGAAAGTTCCCTGCCCGAACAATCTCATGACTTCGACAATGATGGCCTCAACAACTTCCGTGAGTTCAACTTCAGTTCCGACCCACTTGACCCTGACACCGATGACGACTGTATCGAGGATGGAATGGAAGTCGCCTTCGCTGCGCTGAAAGGAATTTCCGCTTCCGACGCAATCCAGCAAACCGATGCCGACCAAGATGGAGTCGCTGACGGCGAACAGACAAATTGTGGAGCTGACTTGGCCATTCCTGACGACGATGGAGGCGATGACCAAAGCAACGATGACCAGGCGCCACAAATCCCTGAGGCCGACAACCCACTGGACTCAACTGCTGCCAAAGTAATGATTGGACTCATCCTGTTGGCAGCCCTCGCCCTAGCCGCAGCATTGGCGGCTATGATTTATGGCGGCCGCGAGGATGCACTCGGGGTAATCACGGATGAGACGCTAGATTCCTTCGAACCACTACCAAGCGAGACATCCGAACCAACGATGGAACAACCGAACATCGATTCGAGTGACTCCACTGACCCTCCTCCAAGCGATGACCCAAAGATACTCTCGACCAGAGACAACACCATCGGACGAGATGATGGAGCATTCGGAGCACCACTCCTAGATGCTGGCGCCCTACCCGGCTGGGATCCAGAGGAGATCCAAGGCTTAATTGCTCAAGGATGGACGATGGAGCAACTGAAGGAAGAGTACGACCGCCGAAATGAATAGGTTTGAACCTAGGCGTTTTCGCCTTTCTTCAGGCGTAGCATTGATGGTAGGAAGCCTAACGTCGACATCGAGGTAGTTGAGATGGCAAGGGAATCGATACCAGAACTCGATATGAGAGAATACACTGAAGGAGACGAAGAAAGTAAAGCTGCTTTCGTCCAGAAGATGGGTGAAGCGTTGGAAGATATCGGGTTCTTCGCGCTTTGTGGCCACGGCATCCCCTTGGAAAACATATCAATGGCTTACGAGGTGTCTGAGGAGTTCTTCGAAAGACCTGATGAAGTCAAGGCGAATTATGAGAAGCCCGAAATATCTCGACAGCGCGGCTATGTCCCGTTCGGGGTAGAGCGTGCCAAGGACAACCCAGCACCGGACATGAAGGAGTTCTGGCAAACCGGCCGAACGCTCGATGAAAGCCATCCACTCTACTCAACCTACCCGCAGAATGTATGGCCTGATGATGTACAACCAAGCTTCAGGGAAGCGATTGATGGACTCTACATCAGTATGGAAAAGTTGAGCAGGAAGTTACTGGAGATCTGCTCCCTCTATCTTGGCAGACCCGCAGAATACCTTCCCGAGATGGCCACCGCTGGAAACACAATACTCCGCATAATACACTACCCAGCCTTAGGGGAAAATCCTCCTGAAGGAGCTGTTAGGAGTGCTACCCATGAGGATATTAACTTCATCACTCTTCTAGTTGGAGCCACCGCAGATGGCTTGGAAGTGATGGATCATGACGGAGAGTGGATCAAGGTATCAGGTAGTCACGAACACATCATCGTTGATTCAGGAGACATGTTACAGAACCTTACAAACGGCCTATTCAAAGCAGTGACACATCGTGTCGTAAACCCACCAGATGCTACCTCGGATCGTTACTCTATGCCACTGTTCACACACCCTAGAGATGATGTTGATCTGACTCCAAGGCCTGAGTTCATCGAGAGAACTGGCGGCGTCGCGCTCTACCCAAGCATCACAGCAGGGGATTACCTCCACCAGAGACTGGTGGAAATTGGCCTAATCGATGACGATAGTTGAGGCTGATCGATTGGATATCCAGGCCTTCGTTGACGGTGTTGTCGACGGTTCGCTGACTGACTCTGAAGTCGAGACATGGATGCGCCGGGTGTTCGAGGAAGGAATGAGTGCTGAAGACACGACTAAACTAACACATGCGATGCTACACTCCGGAACAGTCCTGCAATGGCCTGATGAATGGTCTCACTTAGTAGTCGACAAGCACAGTACAGGTGGTGTAGGAGACAAGATTTCGATTCCTCTCGCTCCCGCCTTAGCCGCATGTGGTCTCAAGAACCCAATGATTGCTGGACGAGGTTTAGCCTTCACCGGTGGAACCATCGACAAGATGGAGTCAATCCCTGGATACAACCCCTATCTAGAACCAGAAGAAGCAATCCACCAAGTCAGTGAAATCGGATGTATGATTGCATGTCAGACTGACCTAATAGCTCCAGCAGATAAGCGAATGTATGCCATCCGTGATGTTACTGGATTGGTGGCATCTGTGCCACTAATCACTGGATCGATAGTCTCCAAGAAGGCCGCTGAAGGGCTATCGGCACTGGTAATGGATCTCAAAGTTGGACGAGCGACTTTCATGAAAACGATAGAGGACGGTCGAGCTCTCGCTAATTCGATTAAGGCTGTTGGAGAAGGGCTAGGAATTTCAACGGTGGTCACCTTAACCGAAATGGACACACCGATTGGTTATGCTGTAGGCAACTCACTCGAAATCCTCGAAAGCGTGGAGACACTCATGGGAAACGGGCCTGAAGATCTTGTAGAACTAGTATGTGTCCAAGGTGGACATCTTCTGGCAGAGACTGGACTAGCAAATGATGCTAATCATGGAGCCGAACTGATAGCGAAATCATTGTCGAATGGAAGTGCAATGTCCAAGTTCAAGCAGATGTGCTTGGCTCAAGGTGCTGAACCCTCTGTTTTCGAATCAGAACATTCTTTGTTGTCCGGACTTGGACTTCTCGACCCTGACTTGAACACTACGGAAGTAAGAGCAAACAAATCAGGTATCATCCAAACAATGGATGCTCTGGCTGTAGGCATGGTGTCATTCGAACTAGGAGCTGGTAGAGCTAATCTAGACGATGACCTCGACCTCCAAGTGGGGATACTCCTCTCAAAGAAGGTGGGAGATCAAGTCGAACAAGGAGAAGCTTGGGCGACTGTCTATCACCGTAGTAATCTATCTAACAAACATCTAGAAGAATTGAGTTCAGCAATCGATATCGGTTCAGATAAGAAGGAGACATTCTCAAGAATCATTGAGACTGCTTGATTGTCAGGGATAAGCTGGACCAGGTTCGAAACAGTATCCCACCGTCTGGTGGCTAGACTTGAGAGAATGTACATCTCGTTTGACAGATATAGGATCCTCTCCCTCCTGCAGTACTCTTGCATAGAGCCTCGCGACATCCTGCATCTCATCGACGCCCATGCCGACACGGGTCAACTCTTGGACACCGAGTCTCAATCCAGATGGCGCCAACGCCTTCGTGTCACCCGGTAGCATGTTCATGTTGGTGATGATTCCTGCTTCCTCTAGGAGACTAGCTGCCTTAGCACCCGCACCGGAGTCCAACTCTCCATGCCGGGTCAGAATCTGATGGCTAGCAGTGTATCCTCGCTCCTCGGCGAGAACATCGAAACCCTCTGCCGCCATCGCCTCACCGAAAGCCCTTGCATTGGCGACAATATCCGCAGCGTAGTCAGCGCCATACTCTGCAAATTCTGCAAGCGCTACAACCTTTCCAGCTACATGGTGGAGGTGATAGGAGGAATTTGTACCTGGGAATATTGCGTTGTTCAACTTGCGATGGAATTTCTCGTCGTCACTATCCGATAGGAGAAAACCACCCTGAGGACCTGGGAAGGTCTTGTGTGATGAACCAGTCATTACATCGGCTCCTTCCCTAAACGGATCTTGGAACTGGCCGCCAGCAATCAAGCCTAGCACATGTGCCCCATCATACATCACCTTGGCACCGACTTCGTGTGCAGCATCAGATATCTCTTGCAACGGGGTTGGGAAAAGGAAAACCGATTGGCCAACCAGCGCCAAGGTTGGCTCAACCTCTCTAATCAGTGAGCAAGCAGCATCTACATCTGGCTCCATCCTGTCTTCGTCCCAAGGGTAGGTTGTGAGATCCAGACCCCTCAAACCGACTGCACCCATTCTGGCGTGAGAAATGTGACCACCATCAGCAGTGGAAACCGCGGTAATCTTGTCGCCTGGCTTGGCCAACGCCTTGAGAGCGGCAATATTAGACACAGTCCCAGAAGTAGACTGGATGTTAGCGAACCTGCAACCAAACACTCCTTGAGCCAAATTCAGACCAATAGACTCGATGGTGTCGAAGTCATCGCACCCTTGGTAGTAACGCTTGCCAGGAAGGCCTTCCGCATACCTGCCATGTAGGTCGGTATCACACGCCTTCCTCACCAATGGAGAGAGGATGTTCTCGCTCGCAATCATAGGGAGGCCGTTGCCATAGTGCTCACCACTGGCTCTCGCTGCATCCAACACCGATTCTACCAAACCGCGGTTGTCGCTTCCGGTCACGAGACATTTGGGTACCGAGTCCGTCCTTCAACCTACGCGTCGAGCAAGCCCGAAGTCGAAGCACATCACTGCACTGGTTCCCAAGCCTCACCGTTCCACCTGAGTAAAACACCATCCGGTTGACGGTGCCAAGTGACGCCGTCCTCGTCGACCCACTGTTCTGTTTGCTGTTCACCTAATGGCTCAAGTGCCTCTGGAGCCTGCTGTAAGCCGAGTTCAGCCTCTGCTTGTGCAGGTATCGCCATCTGGCTGAGTGACTCTGCAGGAGCCACAGTCAATCCACCCGCGAATTGGTTAGACTCATCATCGCCACCAGACCTCATTCGAAGTACTACAACGGCGCCAATCACTATCGATAGTAGAACGAAGAATGAGACTAGAGCAAGCGCCATGGATGAGAAACCGCCCTCGTCAACACTCTCTGTCTGCTTAGTGGCATCGTTCGGGTATGCGTCATTGAGATCGCTTACTCCGTCGCCGTCGCTGTCCAAGCAACCAATCCTATCGACAGTAGATGTGCCCTTCTCGGTCATACAATCGTCTTCTGAGTCGTAGAAGTCATCGTCGTCAGTATCCCATTGAGTTGGTGAGCAACCGAAGCTGTTCGAAGTCTCGTTGGTAGGAGTCGAATCGCACTCGTCAGTGGCATCGTCTACACCATCGCCATCGGTGTCCCTCTGATTATCTGCACAACCATTCAGATCTACCTGTGCGCCTGAGTCGGTTCCAGAACAACTGTCGTCCGCGTCGACGACATAGTCGCCATCGGTGTCTCTCTGAGTTGCAGAACATCCATCAGCATCGACCTGCTCACCTAATGGAGTACCAGGGCAGTTGTCGTAGAAGTCCTTCACTGTGTCACCATCGGAATCTCTCTGATGATCTGAGCAACCGTCATTGTCTGCGGTGGTGAAGTCCTGAGTGTTTGGACAGTCGTCCACATTGTCTTTCACTGAATCGCCATCCGAGTCATCGATACAACCGTCGGTGTCATCGTCGAATCCAGAGGCGTTCTCTGCCGGACAATCGTCGACATCGTCATTGACCATGTCGCCATCACTGTCGTCTATGCAACCATCGCCATCGTTGTCGTAACCTGTGGCATCAACAAACCGACAATCATCGACATCATCCGGAATAGAATCACCGTCACTGTCATCGATGCAGCCATCTCCATCAGTGTCAAATCCACTGGCGTCTATGGTTGGGCAATCGTCGACATTGTCCTTGACCAAATCACCGTCACTATCATCGATGCAACCATCGTTGTCGTTGTCGTATCCGGAGGCATCCTCGTTTACACACGAGTCATCGGGATCGAGCAGACCATCCCCATCAGTATCGTCGATACAGCCATCGCCATCATCGTCATATCCACTGGCATCAATGTTGATGCAGTCATCAACGGCATCCATCACACCATCGCCATCGG
>CAXFCF010000065.1:0-6090 GCA_964000875.1 uncultured Candidatus Poseidoniales archaeon | reverse complement strand
TCTTGTGTGAAAGGGTGCCTGCTTGCCAGTATTGGTCGAAGTGTTTCGGTTGCACCGAGCGAACAGTTTGGATCTCCATCGTCTCAAGTCCCAGAGCAGTGATGTCATCCATACCCTCGACTATGGTGCGACCTTTGCAAGAGAGGGGCACACCCGCTGGACCTAACCTCAATGACACGCTCGCATCCCCCCGACCTCTCCGCCGAAACGCTGTCCTTTGTTAACACTGTGTGCAAACAGGCTCCTTCGCCATAGGCGTTTTGACATTCTTCACCGTTCGGAGCAGAAGTGGGACGCCGCCCATTATAGGTCTGACGACGGCCGATTTGAGGTCAAATAAATGCCAGCGAGTATCAACACCAGTGCTGCCACGATAGCCATAGTCACCGTCGGATTACCAATCGGCACCAATGGATCCTCAGGAACCACTAGGGTCGATCCTACTTCTACCTCCTCAATTGTCTGGATATGACCTGTTGACCAGTGAACCTTGACCTTCTCAACCGATGTCGATTGCCCTAGTCCAAAGGTCAGTATCGGATCTCCGCTGCCGAGATACCCGTCGCCAGCATGGATTTGCTGTCTCAGTACCTTGCCATTTTCTAGGTAGACCTCCACCAGTGAACCTATTCCATGAGTGTTTGAGAACTCGCCGTCCAAGTCGACCTTGAGCCAGTTGTTGCCCGTAACCTGTGCGGCGTTATTCTCCATCAGTTGGAACCCCGAATCCGAGTTGCCTAGCAATATGTCGATATCACCATCATTGTCGTAGTCGGCCACACTAGCACCCATCGTCTTCTTGTGACCTCCAAGGCCAGCCTCGATGGTAACATCTGTGAAGCCACCATCGCCATCGTTACGGAACAGGGTGTTCTCCTGAAGACTCACCCATGTGTTAATCCTGCCCGCACCGAAGAAGAGATCCATGTCACCATCCAAGTCGTAGTCAAAGAAGTGGCAATCCCAATTCACAGTAGGCATCTTCTCCTCGTTCTGGTGTATATCCGAGTCCAAAACCTGGTCGAAAATCTCACCCTCGCGGATCCAGATGTAGTTTGGCCCGAAGTTGGTCTGACACAACTCAAAGTCACCATCACCATCGACATCTGCGGCATGAACACCCATTCCGGTACCAGGGATGTTGAGTCCTGCCTCACCGGTAACTATCTCGAAAGTGCCGTCGCCATTGTTCTCGTACAGTGGAGAGGTGCCGAAGTCGCTAGCGACGAACAAATCTTCCCAACCATCTTGATTGTAATCGAACCAGATCCCAGCCCAAGATACTCCGCTACCTGCACCAGATGTGCCCAGAGAACCCTGTATGATTACTTGTGCAGATGGCCCAGCAGGTGCTGATCCATGAATCACAACCTCTTCACCCAAGAGAGGTTCAAAATCCACCAAGCTGACTGCGTCCTGCCCGGATAATCGACCCGCCTCAATGGTCTGGTCACTGAACTCTGGGACACCGTCGCCGTCGGAGTCACCATCGTTACGGTAGAGAATGTTGGTTTCAGTACGAATCTCGAAATCCTTCTCGTCTACCATGCCTGCATTCATCGAATATAGGTCAAGGTCGCCATCGTGATCATAGTCAGCCCAGATACCCTGTGAAGAATGCCCTGAATTACCCAGTCCAGCAAGTTCAGTGACATCGATGAAAGTGCCATCACCATTGTTCATGAACATCTGATTGGCCTCACCGATGCCACTCGCGTTGGGATCGAAATCAGCGAAGCCATAGTTGGACAAGTATAGATCTATGTCTCCGTCATTATCGTAGTCGGCCCAAGAAGCACCAAGTGTAGTCGAATTCTCTGCACCTACACCAGCTTGTTTCGATACATCGACAAACTCACCACCGTCATTGCGCATCAATCGAGAAATACCCTTGGATGCTGCCTCTATAGCTGCAGAAATATTCTCTTCATCGGCCTCAGGGTTGTTACCGGCTACCTCGTACCCCAAATGATCGAAGCTCGCTGTTAGAAATATGTCTAGGTCGCCATCATTGTCGTAATCGCCCCAAGCTACTCCTGGGCCATAGGATGCCCATTCGGTGAGCGGGCCAGCACTCACTTCAGCCAAACCTCGCTCGTGTGCTACATCGGTGAACATAACTCCTGCAGGATCGTTGCCTCCCGATTGAGAGGTGCCCATCGCAGGCAACATGACTGATGCTACGAACAGAGAGGAAAACAAGAAGGCAAGTAAGCGCCCTTGAGACAACAAGCAGTACACCTCTGTCGAATGTTGTCGGCATCTCCATCACATGAATAACCTCCTATTCCCATAAATCACCAAAAGATGGTATGTGCGAAGGGTTGAGAAAGCGTTGCCAATCGCAAGGTCATGACCGACGATGCCGTCACGGAAGCCATCGAGGCATTTCGTGCTGGTAAGCCGATTCTCGTCTATGATTCAGACTTCAGGGAGCGGGAGACCGATCTTCTTTGGCACGCCTCGGCCGCCACTCCCAAGGTAATCCGCCAACTACGAAAGGACTGTGGCGGCCTCCTATTCCTAGCATTAGGAGATGATGTCGGTGATTTGTATGGACTCCCCTACCTCCAAGATTTACACGCACAAGAATCACTGGTCAATGTACATCCGGTTCTCAATGCACTGGTAACCAACGACCTGCAGTATGACAGCCGAAGCGCCTTCACCCTCTCTCTCAACCACCGCGATACCTACACGGGAATCACGGATCGCGACAGATCACTGACCACTCGTAGGTTCTCGGAACTTTCCACGGAATTGTTCGAATCCGGTGCCACCAAGGAAGAAGCGATTGCTAAACTTGGCGATGAATTCCGCACACCTGGCCACATACCACTATGTCGTGAGGCGCCTGGAGGACTAAGCACTAGGAAGGGTCACACCGAGTTGGCGGTTGCCATCGCCCGATTGGCGGGTTTGGTATCATGCACGATTGGTGCAGAGATGTTGGAACCTGATGGAGATAATGCTCTACCGCTGGATCAAGCCAAGGCATATGGTGAAGCAAGAGGAATCCCGTTCGTAGCAGGTCAGGATCTGGTCGAGGCGATGGGACGGCAATGATTTCAATAGGAGCCACAGGAGGTTGAGTTCGATGACCAGAGTGATGGCTGTAGGCGTGTTCGACCTGCTGCACGCAGGCCACCTCCACTATCTTGAGCAAGCGAAAGAGCTGGGCTCTCATCTAACTGTTATCGTCGCCCATGACGACACCGTGCGAAAGCGAAAGCACGAGCCAGTCACGGGAATGGAACTCAGAAGGCGAATGGTCGCTGGCCTGAAACCGGTCGATGAGGCGGTCATAGGATCGCCACCCTCTGAATCGATGTTCGATGTCCTAGAAACTGTCGACCCAGAAATCATCGCGCTTGGATACGATCAGGACCACGCCGAAGAATGGATCAAGAAACAACTGACTGAGAGAGGACTTTCACACATCTCCGTGATTAGAGTATCAGGTCTTTCCGACGACTTGGACGGCACCCGCAAGATAATCGCCAGAATCCTAGAACTGAGGAACTCGGAGGAGTCGTGATGTTTACCGGAATTGTTCGAAGTATCGGCAGAGTGGCCGGAGTTTCAACATTTGATGGTGTCATGCGGCTCGAGGTGAAGTGCGAAGAGGATTTCTTGACAGAGTGCGAGACTGGAGCTTCGATAGCTGTCGATGGCGTCTGTCTTACCGTGGTATCAATAGACGACAACATGGTCAATTTCGATGTAATCACTGAGACCGTGGAAAAGACCACACTAGGCTCCTGCTTCACCGGCCAAATGCTGAACATGGAGAGATCACTTCGCTTTGGTGACGAGATTGGGGGGCACATACTATCTGGCCATGTATCCGGAACAGGTTCGATAGTACAAGCAACAGGCGGATCGGGAGAACACGACCTAGAGATAGACCTAGGTGAAATCGGTACGCGTTACATCATGGAGAAGGGGTTCATCGCCGTCGACGGTATCAGCCTCACCGTCGGGAAGGTTACTGAGAGAACATTCTGGGTGCACCTCATCCCCGAGACACTGAACAGAACTACCATCATGGGGAAAGAAGTCGGAGACGATGTGAACATCGAGTTTGACAGCCAAACCGTAGCCACTGTCGATACTCTGCTTAGAATTCAGGGGGAGTCTGTTTGAACAACTCTTCCATTGCTATCGTCTGTGGTTCTTTCCACCGCGCTGAGGTTGAGAGAATGCTCGACTACGCCAGAGACGAGGCAGAAAAGCATCAATTGACCGTCGAAGAGGTGGTCTGGGTGCCAGGTGCCATGGAGGTACCTCTAGCTTGCAACCGCCTAGTCGAATCGGTTGCCGGAATCGCTTGTCTCGGTATAATCGAAAAGGGAGAGACCCAACATGGTTTGGCGATGGGTCAGGCCGTGATTCGTGAGATAATCGAAATCCAACTACAAAACGACATGCCAATTGGGCTTGGAATCATTGGTCCGGGAGCCGAACCAGAGCACATCGAACCGAGGTTGGAGCCGCACGCACGCGCAGCAGTTTCAGCGATTGCCAAGATGCTTCGATGAACCAAAGTCCAGTCGCTGAAGGTTCAAACAGGTAGCCGCCTCCGCATAGCCGATGTCAGAAGTCAGAGAGGTCATCATCATCGGTTCCGGGCCTGCTGGATACACCGCTGGTCTCTACGCTGCCCGAGCTATGCTGGAGCCGTTGATGTTCGCTGGTTACGCCTCTGGAGGCCAGCTTATGTTAACCTCGGACATAGAGAATTTCCCTGGTTACCCGGAAGGAATCGCAGGACCCGACATGATGGGACAACTACGCTCTCAGGCGGAGCGCTTCGGACTTGAGGTGCACGACAAGAATGTCGAGAGAGTTGACTTCAGTGAAAGGCCACTCAAGGTTTGGGTCGAGGGTGAGGAATTCCAAGCCAACGCCGTAATCATCTCAACTGGAGCCGACGCTATCTGGCTCGGTGCGGAGGGTGAAGAGGAGCAAAAGGGACGGGGTATCAGCACCTGCGCCACCTGCGACGGTTTCTTCTTCCGCGACCAAGAGGTTCTCGTCATCGGTGGAGGAGACTCCGCTATGGAGGAAGCAACATTCCTGACTCGATTCGCGAGTAAGGTTACCGTGATACACCGACGGGATGTTTTCAGAGCCTCGAAAGTCATGTATGAGCGAGCCGCCGAGCACCCCAAGATTGAGATCAAAACATTCCGTTCAGTCAAGCGCTGGCTCTCTGACGAGAGTGGATTAACCGGAGCGATACTCGTAGATCCAAGAGATGGTTCAGAGGAAGAGATGTCCTGCACTGGAGCATTCATCGCAATCGGACACAAACCCAACACGGGCTTCCTAGAAGGACAGTTGGACATGGATGATTCAGGATATCTATTACACACTGAGCACACTATGACCTCAGTTCCCGGCGTGTTCGCCGCCGGTGATGTGGTTGATACCCGCTACAGGCAAGCAATCACTGCTGCTGGAATGGGTTGCCAAGCTGCAATAGACTGCGAACGCTGGCTAGAAGACGAGATTCACTCCTGAGTGGATGGCTGGTGACAACTCTATCATCTGCCATGAATCCCCTAATACCGATGCAAAGAGGCAACTGGCTCAACCAGCGACTCGCCGACTTAGTCTGGCTTACACATGTAGCCATCACTCTGTTAGTTGGGTTCGGTTGGCTAGGACCCACATGGGCGCTCTGGGGGGTCATTGCATTTGGGCTTGCAATCGAGATACAGTGGCGTGTCACCGGTTCTTGGTGCGTCCTTGGTGACCTAGAGCGTTGGCTCAGAGACGAAACGAGGCCTGACAGGCCTGAGGAACAAGGATTCGTCAAGCGTCTGATCAAAACTCTGCTTAGAATCGACATCTCTCCTGACGCCTCGTACAAGTTGACTCATATTTGGATCAAAGTAGCCTTGGGAATCGCCGCCGTTCGTCTCCTGATTCTATATTCATAATGGGTGCCTTCTGTCAATTCCAGCATGAATAATGGCTTCCAAGGCTCTGGAGATTACCGACACGATGCCTGGTCACCCAGATGCTGGGACGGCAAAGGCCACGAAGATTATCGCAATAGGCCTAACCATACTTGGAATCGTG
>CAXFCF010000064.1:0-6137 GCA_964000875.1 uncultured Candidatus Poseidoniales archaeon | reverse complement strand
ATCACGGTTCCACCAGTAATTGACTCCACAGTTGGGGCGATGGTTTCAGCCATGGTGTTGACAGCATTCGCGCCCATTGCATCCCTGCAGTCTACCAAGATGTGAGCGATTACCATTGGCCCTGATTCCGTATCCAAAACGCGCACTTCTAGGCCACGGCAGCCTCCTCCGAACTTGACTAATATCGGGTCGACTTCGTTACAGGCCGCGATTAAGCCTTCTGAAGCATCGAGAAGAGCTTGCTTGGCTGCGAATGGGTCGGGGCATCCAACCACTTGTATTTGTCCTATCATGACTGGATCAGTGTTGTTCGATACGAATCCGCCGCTCGCATGGCACCTCTTTGCCATGTTGCTGGCAGCGGCCACAACTGAAGGCTCCTCTAGGGCGAATGGAACTAGGTAATGTTCACCATCTACAATGAAGTTGGTGGCTACTCCTACGGGTAGTGCCAAAGTGCCCACTACATTTTCGATAATTCGATCTGCAGCGGCTTCGGTAAGTTCTCCTGTGGAGGCCAGTGCACCCACTGCTTCTTCGTCTAATCCAGCGAGGTCTGCGACCATGGCTCTCCTCTCTGCGACACTCAACTTGTAGAACCCTTTCAGGCGGCTATTTTCTACAGGCATTTACTCCCCTCTAATGTGTGGGGCCTGCGAAGACTCCCTAAATGGTTCCGAGACAGATTCAGGATTACTATCGTTATGGCGGTCACCTGCTTTTGTTGGTTAGTGAGTATTGGAGGATATTCCTCTTGTTGTCCTTATTCTCAGTCTTTGATGACCGGTTCTCAAAGCGTTAACGAAGCGTTAACCGCCCTATATTAACGAGTTAACGCTTTTTGCAATGCGTTATTAACGCGTTAATCCGGAAGAAAAACTCCTCTTTCCACACCTATTTTCACCTATCCCGGCCACTCGGTGTAGCGTTCAACGGGTATGAACGGGTGTTTCGAACCTTTCCAGACGCGTAAATATGTTAAGTGGACTGGAAGTTCGCGCTTTCATGTCGTCAGCGGTACTGAAAAGACTGAACTTACCGAATCTGAGATCCAATCCCTTTGACACCAGACCACTCGACAAGGATGATATTGAACTGATGGTTGGAAGAGAGGTAATCTTCGAGTCGCTTGTCAATCACATCCGGTTCTTCTCACCCCGTGTTATTGGATTGGTTGGAGAGAGAGGTTCAGGTAGAACATCTTTGGTACAGATATTGTCAGGGATGACGGAGCAAACACACCATGTTTGGTGGCCTAGCGAGGATGTCGAATCGACAATACTTGGGGAACTGTATTGCAACTTGCTCAACGACTTCGAGATACCCCCTGTTCATAGTGTTCTCATCGAGCGTCTGAAGGAAGATTTAGCGGGGCGTACATCCCGTCTTCCACTGGTGGTTTTGGATCTCCCGAACCAGCCCGGGCCAGAGCTTGCTGAAGCGTTGTCAAAGTTGATGTCGACTTTCTCTAGGCTAAGGGCACTTTTTGTTGTCACAATGACGCCTGGACAAAAATCTGCGATGCCCGATGATTTACTCTCAGAAATGGACATCACGCCTCCTTTGGAGACTTTCAGCAGGAATGAGATGGCAAAAGCGATTAGCAAGAGGATAAGTAAGGCCAGCAGATCTTCGTGGAATCCCCCATCCTTTCTAATTGACATGGTGATGGAACAAACGGGCGGCCACCCAAGTCGCTCAATTCGCCTGTTACGAGATATTGTAGATCACGCTCGCGGAATGCCATTGACAGAGGGTAGGACACTTGACTTGTCCATCATCCTCGAGGCGAAGGATCCAACACCGGTTGACGACGAGACCTTCCAGCGTGTTTCCGAGGCTGCGAGTCCTCGGGTGGAAGCTACCGTGACTGTTGCTGAAGATGTAACCTTGGAGCCCGTATTAGAGTCTGAAGCAGCGGAAGATAAGGGTGAACCACGACCGTTGGCAGAGTCAGGATCATTGTTCCCAGACTTATCTAGTGCAGCTGAGATGTGGTCTGAATTCGACCAAGAAGAGCCGGAATACCTGCCAGAGCCCGAATCGCTTCCAACTAACGGTCACCCCGATTCAACTGAGAATATATCCGTGGAGCCACTGGAAGAGGAATCAGAATACGGTGATGTTGTAGAAGAAAATGTTGGTGATACTACTCAAACCACCCTTTTCAGCGACGATTTCACCGATGAGGCAGCAGGCACGGAACTCCTTGAGATGCAGAGTGGTACTGCACCGGCACCCGGCGGTGGCCGTATGGGTGGGTTACGTGCGCGCACGCGTTCTACGAACATGGGAATCAACGAGGTTAAGATGCCTCCAAGGAAGGATGACACTGCAGCAAGGCCGAACGAGGACAAGCCTGACCCCAATCAACTCCGACAAATACCCACCAGAGATCCGAACATTGGATTCTGGGTACAGGAAGGTGCTGAACCAATACTCCCGATTACACCACCTAGTGCAACTCCTCTACAACCAATGCAACCAGCGACGCCCTCACCACCCAGTGACTTCGCTGATGATGAGACGGGATTCCAAACACCCCCATTGGAGGATGAAGTCGTAGGCCCTTCGGTAAGCGAATTGATGGGCGGCTTGACCTCTATTGGGAGGCCTACAGCCCTCCGGCCAAGTGAGACAGCACTCGATGTCAACGCGCTGATGTCTTTGAGCGATGCCGAGATGATGATTCTAGAGAAGGCAATCGAGGGTGAGATATCGCCATCCAACGACGAGTTGCAGAGTTCCCTAGGTGTAGGTCGCCCGCGACTCTCACAGTTGTTCAATGGACTAGCGAGATATGGCATATTGGTTGCCCGGAAACAGGGGCGTAGTCGATTGTTCAGCATCAGTGAGCAAGCCAAGCATCACCTGGCTGCAATGGGTTCTGGAGGCGACGAGTCATGATTGATGACTGGGGCGTTTCCTGGAGTCACCAGTTGGATGGCAAAGTCGGTGCACTGTGCGCGATGAAGTCCTCCGTGGCGGTTGCTTCCGGCGGCGAGGTTAGGTTGGTGAACGATCTCGGTGACTTCGTATGGAAGCGCTCGTTCCAGTTCGATGTCTATCGAATGGTCAGTGACGGAACCAATCTAGCAGTTCTTTCCGGTCCAGGCTTCCATCTAGTCGACATTGCCTCAGGAAAACCGCTTGGGGAGGGTCGTTCGGTCTCCGGTGGTTTCCGCGATGTGATTGCACAACCAGGAGGTGGATGGGTGCTATCAGATCGTGGCGATCACATCCATATTTTCAACCGTGATGGGAGGGGTGTGCGTCGATTGAGGCCAGGGAGATTGACTAAACTTCTTGGTTGGCTCGACCGCGAACACATGCTGGCTATCGATCACGATGGTTTGCTAAGATGTCTCAGACTATTCGGACAGGACAGTCAGAGGGTCATTGAGGAGCGTAGATGGACTTGGGCTTCGAGAGTATCCAATGGCCGCTTGCTCATCCAGTCACAGGACGGCTCCATCATGGAAGGCGTCCCCAATCCGTTTGGTTGGGACTCCCTTGACCTCTTGGTCGAGACTGGTGTAGATCCCCTCGCATCAGCGCGCACATCGGATGGTTGGTGGATGCTGACGATGGGAGGGCGTCTTGGTAGGGTACCACCTGTGGATGGCGAGGAGATGCCAGCAGGTGACCACATTTCCAGCGACGATCGCGCCACACTGGTCACAGCAACTCGTGATGGCTTACTGCGCTGGTGGTCATCCGCCAAGGTCATCTCCAGTGCAGACAGACTTTTGCAGGACATTGCTAGTAGTGAACGAAGCAGGATTGATTGGGAGCAGAGGCAGATTTTGTTTGAGGCAGCTCGCGACGCCGAAGATCAAGGTTTGTTAACAAGGGCGATAGAACTCTATGGTTCACTGGGTAGGCAGGAGGATGTCAGGCGGATACTATCGCTCAAGGAGAGTGGGGGGAGGTGAATTCCGAGGTTACCGTAAGCTTGGTCGAGAAGTATCTCGTCCTCACTGAGAGCGCCAGAGCGAAGGCAACTCCAGCGGTTGAATCGGGTTCCGCTGAGGAGTCTAATTTACAGGATATGATGCGTATGTGTGACGACTATGCTTACGATGCTCGCCACTTCCTTGAGAATGGTGACTTGGTACGCGCCTTTGGCGCCATTAACTATGCCCATGCATGGATCGACGCTGCCGTGAGATTGGGTTTCCTCAATGGTCACGGCGACGATCAATTATTCACCCTCCCTCGTGACTCATGATTTCCCACACGCGTACGTGGAGAAGGCATGGCTGTGTGCGCTTGTAAGACTCCCCAATCACTAAGAACGGTGGAATTTCGGAGCGAACGATTCACGAACCGGGAGCGGAGTGGAAATGGTAGGCGGAACATCAGAGGTGAGGAAGATGGCTGGATATCTGGACAGGATTGGAGCGGGGAAAATCCTCCGTGACCCAGAGCCCCTCTCTTTCGATTATCTTCCAGAGGAGTTGGTTGGTCGTGATTCGGAACTCAACACCCTAGCTGCAATTTTCCAGCAAATAGATGATCCAAGGGTCTCTTGCAGGGTGGCTATAACTGGTAATGTGGGCAGTGGAAAGACCACTCTTTCACACATATTCGCACGCGACTTGCAACGCCATCTATCGGGCAAGCGATCGATTAAGTCGGTATATGTCAACTGCCGTAACCACCCATCCAAGTCGCAGGTGCTGCAGAGGATAGTTACCTCGCTGGACGCGGGGCACCCTGAGAGGGGATTCGGCAGCGGTGAGATTCTGCAGTCGATTCGCAAGCAGGCACATAACAGCAAGGAGCACATATTGTTGATTCTTGACGAGGTCGATCATCTTCTAAGAGCCGACAAGGGTGACCTTCTCTACCAACTACTACGAATAGACGAGGGTCGTGAGGAAACCGGAACGATGTCTCTGATGATAGTCAGCCAGGAACATGTGTTGGACTCCTTGGAAGGAGCAGTAATATCCAGATTTGGTCAGAATAACCATCTTCGGATGGATCGTTACGAGTCCTCTGCGTTAACTGAGATAGCGAGACAGAGAGCCGATTTGGCATGTGTCGAAGGTTCGGTTTCCGAAGAAGTACTGAAAATGATTGGCGAGAGAGCGTCCGAGACCGCTGACGCACGTGTCGTAATCGAGCTCCTCGAGAGCGCAGTAAAGGGTGCCGAGGTATCTGGTAGAGTCGAGGTGCGGCCAGAGGATGTGCGTTTTCATGGTCGCAACATCGGTCGAACCGTGGAGCCCAGCATCGTTGACAATCTCGGTTTACATGCTCAGATGGTTCTCCTAGCTCTTTGCAGGCGGCTGCGAAAGGCAGCCGAAGTTACGACCGGAGATGCTGAGAAACTCTACCATGTTGTATGCGAGGAATACGAGGAGGCTCCTCGCAGTCACACTACATTTTGGAAGCACCTGAAGACTCTTGAGCGCTTGGAACTCATCGAAGCTCGTACGGGAAGCAAGTCCGAGGGACGTGGACGCACCCAGTTTCTATCGATGCCATCTGCCTTACCTGGAACCATGGAGAAGAGGGTCGAAAATGCCCTTTCAAACCACTGATTTAGGCTCTATTTCATACGCCCTTACAGGGCGTAATTGACTTATATGGGTCGCTTGTCGGCAGGACGCTGAATACCATGGCAAGTGGAGACACATCATTCATCGCTGCAGTGAACGACACCAACCCGAAGAATAGCGGGAAGGCGTATGCTGTTGAGATTAAAGGGGCCAACTACAATCACTTCTTGGGCAAGAAGATCGGAGATGTCGTAGATGGACAGTTCGTTGGCGAGGGCGACCAATCCTTGCTGGGATACAAGTTGGAGATTACTGGGGGTTCCGACAAGACCGGCACCCCGATGAGGGGTGATGTTGATGGCGGCTCCCGTCAAGCGGTTCTTGTCACCAAGAGTACCGGATTCAAGGGTCACAAGTTGGTTAGGAAGAAGGGTAAGTTGTATCGTTACCTATACCCTGGAGTCAGGCGAAGGCGGAACTTCCGTGGCAATACAATCACTCAGGATACCAGGCAACTGAATCTGAAGGTGGTTGAGGCTGGCAAGAAGTCGCTAGCTGACATCTTCGGTGGTGGCGGCGAAGAATCCGATTCCGACGAGTCGTGATCGCATGGAGAAGGAGTGGATT
>CAXFCF010000063.1:0-6205 GCA_964000875.1 uncultured Candidatus Poseidoniales archaeon | reverse complement strand
AGTCGCCCGGGCTGCTTACTGAGACCACTTCCAAGTTCGGTTGAGAGATACAGACTTGTCCCGTCGAGGATTGTGCGTTGTTGTTTTCGTTCGACTCGGAGATGTAGTCGTTTACATCAACGAACATTCCCCAGTACCAACAACCGGAGGTGATTGAGGCCGGAGTGGTCAGCGATATGGTGTCTGAGTGGGTTGATGATCCAGGTATGGATATCGTTGTCGAGCCGAGATGTGGGTCGGTAGCGGTTATGGTTGAATCTTGTGACATGAAGAAGTCTACATTGGTGCTTGAGACACTCTGAACTCCAGAGTTTTCAACGCTGTAGGTCAGTTGCACATTCGCTCCAGTCACTGTGCTCGCTGGCCCTGAAATGGTCTGTGCGACTAGTTCAGGGGTGCAGTCGAGAACGGTCAGTTCCTTGGTCGCGGAAGTTACGATGTTGTTGTTCTCGTCAGATTCACTGATGTAGTTCCCCCAGTCCACATACAGTCGTACATAGTAGTCCCCTGGACTCATGCTGGCGGGGAGGGTGCCGCTAACTTGGTGGGAGTAAGAAGGGACACCACCTGGACCATTGCCTTGTCCTAGGCTAGTCCAAGAACCGGTGGCACCGCTTTGTGAGAAGAGAATCTCGTAGTAGTGGGAGTTAGCGTTGACATTACCATGGTTCGAGACATCAAGGTCAACAGTGACAGTGTCTTGCTCACACAAACTTCTGGTTGACTGTGCCACTGAGACGGCATCTGCTTGTAGGTCGGGGACGGCGACGGTAATCGAAATTGAGTTACCTGACTCTGCGTTGTTCGTCTCGTCGCCTTCGCTTACATGGTTGGATGTGTCCGCGATTATCCCCCAGTAGTAGGTGCCTGCAGAGAGGCTGCTTGGAATAGTAACCTGAAGGTTTCCGGAGGAGTAAGAGTTACCCGAGATTGAGGATGCATAGTTTGAGGATCCAAGCACCGTATCCGATGAGGTGATGGTAGAATCAGTGGAGAGGTAAGCTTTCCAGTAGAACCATCCAGAGGAGTCGTCACCCAAGTTGTTGATTCTCCAACTCATGCTCACTGTGTCACCGGTGTATGCAGAAGTTGGCCCCGAAGGTGATTGAGGTTCTAGGTCAGCGGGTTCTTCGATGTCGATTCGACCCGTGTCGGCTACCACATTGTTCGTCTCATCGAGTTCCGTCACCTGACCTCTATTGTCAGCAATCATCCCTAGGTAGTAGTAACCGGGATTCATTCCAGTCGGGATTGTCACGCTGTACTTCGTACCTGAAGCGTAGTAGCCTGCCGTAATGCTCGATTGGCTGAACTCGTCCACCAAGGTGTCGCTTGTTGTGATGGTACGGTCGGTCGAGAGGTACAGCTTCCAATAGAACGAGCCCGAGTAGTCGTGTCCATCGTTTTCGATGCGATAGGTTACGGAAATTGTGTCACCCATAACCGCGGAACTCGAAGATGTACCTACATCGTCAGCGACCAAATCGGCAAGGTCATCTTCGATAGTAATCTGCGTTGAGCATAGGTAATCGTTGTTGTTCTCGTCCTGTTCGTCGACATCTCCGTCTACATCGACGATGTATCCCCAATAGTATGTACCGGGATTAATCGAACTCGGTATTCGGTTACTCGTGCTAAGAGAGTCACTACTGTAACTTCCACCATTGATGCTTGATTTGTATTGGTCGCTTCCCACTTGCTCGTCACTGGTCGTAATCGTGCTATCTGTCGAGAGATACATAGCCCAGTAGAAGGAGCCTGAAGAGTCGATGTACGAGCCACCAGGGTCGTTCTCAATGCTGATTGATATCGTTGAGTCGAGATAGTCTCCAACAACTCCGGTGGACGGTGCACTACAACTTCGGCCAGTGAGGTCGGGCGCCTCATCGATGGTTAGACGCCCTCTATCGTAGTCGTCGTTGTTGTTTTCGTTAGACTCACTCACTCTTGAGGTGACATCAGCTAATGCTCCGATATAGTACCGGCCACCGTTGATGTTGGTTGGAATTGTCACCGTTTTGTAGTAGGTGGAAGTAGTGCTACCAGAACTCATTGAGGACTTGTAATAGGTGTCTAATTCGATGTCACTTGTGGTGATTGTCGTATCAGTTGAGAGGTATATTCCCCAGTAGAATGTACCTGATGAACTAGTGCCAGCGTTCTCTATTCTGACGCTGACAGACTTGGAGTCCCCTGCGGCTGCAGATGACCAGCTTGCAGAGATGTAGTCGATGACCAGATCGGGCGAGTTTCTCGCACCAGCCAGGTTCTGAGGCAGTTCCTCATCTAGTTCAGAACTATTCTCGGGCAGCGATTCAGTAAGCAGTACCGAAAGGGAGCATAGTGCTACCAACAGCACTAGCAATGCACGAGATGTCCTATTCATGTCTAAACCTCATTCATGATTCCCAGTAATGCCATTCATCGCTCCCAGGCTCTCGATAGTACCAGTCACCTGAACCAGGGGGGTTCTCTGCCCATTCGATTCCATTTGCATCGGTTTCGTATTGGGTCGAGGCTACTTCTTGAGTGATCTCTTCCTCTACTTGCTGTTGTACTACGGGTGCGGTTTCGGCAGCAATTGATACTGCTTCTTGTCCCTCAAGGCCTGATAGTTCATCGTATCTTTCTACAGGTGTTTCTTCTTCACCATCTTCCTTTC
This sequence comes from uncultured Candidatus Poseidoniales archaeon, assembly GCA_964000875.1. Taxonomy (GTDB): domain Archaea; phylum Thermoplasmatota; class Poseidoniia; order Poseidoniales; family Thalassarchaeaceae; genus MGIIb-Q1. The sequence goes on along the minus strand of CAXFCF010000063.1, from coordinate 3,543 downwards.
TTCCTCTTACGAAAACCAGAGTTGCTACAGCCAACAAAAGTCCGACTAGGAATGCGGCTAAGGCTACGAATCCAGTTACCATGAATGAACCACTGCCAGACACCTCATCCTTGTCGGTTATTGGAGATGAGTCATCGAGTATTGGTGGGACATAGTCCTCGGTGATTGCGACATATCGTGAGTAGCAATCAGTTGGTCCTTCCTCGAATTCCACGCATACGGTAATCTCGATTCGCCCGTCATCTGGCATGGTTGAATAGATGTGGTTGACCTCTGTTCCAGTAGTGGTATTTCCATCGCCGAAATCCCATGTGTAGGAGTATTCATTCCAGTAGGATGCACCCAGCATATACCTGTCATCAATCTGGAAGTATACACTCTCGTTGAGGTTAGCGTAACCATCCGTAATCACATTCAATCCACAGATTGGGCACTCAGGTGGGTCGGGCTCCTCTTCGACAGGGGTCTGGTTTCCACTCTGGTTGTTTTCGGGTGGTTCAGGTAGTTCTTCTGCTTCAGGACAGCCAACACCTAGTCCTCCCTCCAAGATTCCAGCTACCAGTGGGCAAGCGTCGGGAGTAGTTCCCAGAGGGTTGTCTCCCCATCCATCACCATCAGTGTCAGACCATTGGGTGGAGTCATCGGGATATATGTCAGCATTTGTTCCTGAGGCATTGTCTCCATATCCATCTCCATCCCGGTCTTCGGTTTGCGTGCCATCGAATGGGAAAGCGTCCAAGTCGTCGTTCACTCCATCGCCATCACTGTCACGTTGGCTCTCTGAACATCCCGAGGAATCCACTTCAAGAATCTCAGTGGTTCCTTCACAGTCATCGTCTCGGTCGTTCACACCATCCCCGTCACTGTCCCTCTGGCTTGGAGCACATCCATCGCCATCGGCCGTTTCGTCTGAGGGTGTGCTGTCGCAGAGATCGAAGATATCCGCTACACCATCACCATCCAAGTCACTGGAAGGATCCGCGCAACCGTCGCTCTGAACCACCGTTCCTGGAGGCGTATCCGGACAGGAGTCCGAGTGGTCGGGTACTCCATCACCATCATCATCCCGGGTTTGTCCTTCGATGTTCAGACAGCGAGATAGGAATTGGGAATCGAGGCCAACCGCTTCCAAACAGATGACATTCCAACCTGGCTGGAGTGATAGGATAACGGCCTGCTGGCTCCACAGAGTGACACCCATCACCGAGTTTCCATTAAGGGTCCAGTTACCATATGTCGCGTTGTTGATGACATAGTCAATTGTTACTTGGTCATCGAGAATCGCACTGCCGTTTGAGGGCGATATCAGAGTTACCTCCAATGGTGGAGCTACTATGGTGAAGTTGCTACATACCGCAGGGTGAGCACCATCCAGTCCCACCGGTTCGATGCAGACTGAGTGACTTCCCCATGAAAGTCCAGTGAAGTTACGTGAGGTATGGTTTAGCAGGACAGAGCCGAAGTCGTAGCCATCCATTGTCCAATTAGCAGAGGTTACATTCGAGTGCGAGTAGACAACGGTCACAGTTTGACCGAATATCGATGCCCCATCGAGTGGATCAGTGATTGTCACAGATACAGGAGGAAAACTTCTCCAAATCCAGATGCAATCGGTGTCAACGAGGTTACTAAGTCCATAACCAACAATGCATAATGTGTTGTTTCCATATTGTAGACCAGTAATCTGGAAGATGGTCGCATTGAGATTGACTGGTCCGACATTGATGCCATCGAGTTGCCAAATCCCAGAAGTCACATTGGAAACGCTATATTGCACCATTTGGGAAGTGGTCGTCGGTGAAAGTACGGTTCCACTCTGGGGTGAACTTATGCTAACCACTGGGAAGTAAGGAGTCATCTGGAAACTGAGGCAGAACACATCTTGCTGGTTACCCACGCCCGAAACATGCGCGCATAGATTGTGCCAACCCATGCTCAACCCCGTCAAGTTGACTTGGCTTCCTGTTGTATCGAATGTTGAATGATAATTACCATCAATCCACCATTCTCCCAGCGAGACCATCATGTGGCTATAGTTCACAGTTAGGTTGTTTCCAACATGCGAACTTCCGTTAAGTGGGTTGGTGAAGTCGACGCGTATTCGCGTGCAATCCATAGATAGCATGTTCATTGCAGGCGTACTCCATCTCGGACAGTAGTTGACCCAGTTACCACCATTGTTGTCATGGATGTCCTCGATGAGAGTGTCAATAACGGTGCGATTGTTGCTGCCCCACCAGTTGTATGAAGCAGTCATGCGATTGTTCTGATAGGTATACTCAATTCCAGTCCACCCGTTGGTTGGTGCGAACGAGTTGTTTGCTACGACCCACTTTCCATAGGACCCCGAGCCTGCCTTGATGAAAGCAGTCCCCCTCTGGTTGGAATACTGTGAGTACGCCCAAGCTGTGTTGGATGGCGAACCGGTGGCGGTGAAGGTGGAGTTCCTCAACTCCAGATGAGTTGGAGTGCTGCTCCCAGCCCTCAAGCTTACTGCTGTGTCGACGAAGGTTCCTCTCCACCACATCGGGTTGCTTGCTGTGGGTGAATTCCACCAGTTGGTGGTGTAGACCTCCACATCGCTTTGGTTGAAAGTCCACCCATCGAATACCGGTCTGTGGTTATTGTTGCAGTAGCTAGTGCCGGTGTGCGTCGACATGTATGATGGGTCCCTTAGGTATATTGCACTCCTGTGGAACGATACTTCATCCCACCAGTTACCCTTGCAGAGGTCATACCACTTGTTTGCGTCTGAGAAATAGGCCAAGCTGATGTTGTCGAACACTAGGTTCTGTATCTTGTACCCTGATAGGGAGTAAGCGTATACATCGGCATCGATGTAGACCTCTTTCCCGTTCTGTAAGGTTGTATTGTCAATTACCACATTACTGTTTGATCTGAAGAAGTATCTCAGGTTGAGCAGATTGGAGTTGCCCGTTGAAGATTGTCCTGGAGTGTACCAGTAGTTGGTCGGTCCGGAGATGGTTGTGTTATGCAATACAAGTGGGTTGTTACCCTGAGTTGGGTTCTGCCCCCTTATTCCATTCCAGTACCCCGTGTTGTATGTCCAACTGTTCGCAGGGTTCACTCCGAAGTAGACGGGGTTGGTCGTTGTTCCCAGTGAGTGTAACTCACCATGTACGATTATCGTAGCGTTGGTAGTGTTGGCGTACACTTGGACTCCTGGGTCTATCGTGATTCTGACGCCCGGCGTAATAGTCCATGGGCCGACTAGGTAGTAAGGTGAGTTGTTCGCTGTCATGGTCTTCGAAAAGAACAGCGATCCCGAAAGTTCCCTGTCTAGTGGGATGTTGGCGGGGCTAGTTCCGTTCCAGTCGAGTTGAGTCATGGCGGAGCTTGTCCAGAATGGGCTGTAGTTGACCCATCCTCCTCCATTGCTGTCGAGCATGTCCTCAATCAGGGCGTCAATCGCGCTGACATTATTCGTACCCCACCAGTTGCATGGTGCTCTCATGTGGCCTACTGAGTAGGTATACTCAATTCCAGTCCACCCGTTGGTTGGTGCGAACGAGTTGTTTGCTA
>CAXFCF010000062.1:0-6226 GCA_964000875.1 uncultured Candidatus Poseidoniales archaeon | reverse complement strand
TAGCCGCGACTCTATGCACGCGAGGGGTCTTCAACGACTTGTTTGAGTTCAACGATTGGTCAAAGGAATCTGTAGACATCACCCAAGATCGTACCTTCAACATCATGATAGACACCACCGAAGAAGAAGATGGATGGAATGTAATTGGTGTTAGGGCGAAGGACTCCTCAGGAATTTACTCGCATATCGCTTGCACCTATCTCGCAATCCACAATTTACCACCAGTAGCATTGTTGAACGGCCCGAATACGTCGCAAGAGGGCGAGTTGGTATCTTTCGACGCTAGTAACTCAGATGACCCTGTATGGGGTAAGGATGGACTGAGGTTCACATTTATCGTTGCAAGGGAAAATCAGACCTCTTCCACCGTACATGACCAAGGAGAAGAAACTGGGCTTATGTTCTACGCAAACGCTTCAGGATCCTACATTATATCCGTAATAGTAAGCGACCTTAGCGGATTAACATCATCCGATTCGATGACTCTCAAGGTAACTAACACCCCTCCCAAAGCACACGCTACCATCGAGGGCATCTCTTTCTCTGGACAGGACACAATCAGATTACCAGATGAGAGTATATGGACTATCTCTGCTAGCCTATCGACTGACTCTGAAAATGATAGAGGCAGCCTCTCATATGTCTGGTTCATCGATGGTGAGCCTGTATCACTTGGTAGAGAACAAATTCTCAGAAGAGAATGGATTCAAGATGAGAGCAAGACTCACAAAATTACCCTAAGTGTTACGGATGACGACGGCGATACCGATTTCATCGAGACCTGGGTTGGAATTGAAGGTACCGAGTCCGACCCAGAATGGGAGCCTGAGAAGACTTTGAGCATGAAAGTAGAGGAAGCTTTGGGCGGAGAAATGAACATGCTTCTTGTGTTCATGGTGGTGATGGTAAGTGTTACCCTACTTACATTCAAACTAACGAAAAATGACCGTTCTGATTCTATTCCAAGGTGGATTCCAAGACAATCCTCGAACAACGAAGAAGAGGAATGGGGTGACGAAAAGGAACCCTTGGATTGAACTGAACGCTAAAGAACGGGTGGCATTCAGGGCTGAATCATGTTCGATGGCCATGGGGTTGACCTTTCGTCTGAGCCCATTTCCATTTGCGCATCCGAGTATCGTGAGAGGCAGAGTAGACTCTTGCGTGAAATGGAACCTGGATCAATACTAGTGCTCTCAAACAACCCACACTCAACAAGATCAGCTGATGTAGAATACCCGTACAGGTCTAACAGTGACATATTGTATCTCGTTGGATGGACAATGCCCGATGCCACATTCTGCCTTTACGAATCAGATGATGCAATCGTCGCACACTTATTCGTCCCTGAAAGAGATGTAACGAACGAAACTTGGACTGGAATTAGACCAGGAATCGAAGGTGCAGTATCAGAATTTCCAATCGACATAGCCAGTAATCTTGAGAACAGGAAGGAAGATTTGTCCAACCTATTGAACCGATTCAAAAGAGTCTACCATGTCAGAGGGTTGGATACTGATTTGGACGGCCTCGTCGACGATTCCCTACTCGCCATTAGTCGCGAGAGACAGAGGACTGGAGATGGGCCTGTCGACTTATGCGACCCGCGGCCACTTCTAGCCGAGATGAGGTTGCGTAAGAGTGAAGCCGAGATTAATCTCATGCGTCACGCCGCGAAAATAGCATCGGCAGCGCACATCGAAACAATGATGCACGCAAGCCCCAATGTGACTGAATACCAATTACAAGCAATCATCGAAGGGTGCTTCACTCACAATGGATCCCAGTGGTCATACCCAAGCATAGTAGGCGGTGGAGACAACGCAACTATCCTTCACTATGTGGAGAACAACGCCGAAGTCGGCGAAGGAAACTTAGTTCTCATTGACGCCGGTTGTGAGGTACAAGGATACGCCAGCGACATAACACGTACTTGGCCCGTATCTGGTTCTTTCAGCGATGATCAAAGAACCCTGTATCAACTCGTTCTAGACGCAGAGATGGCAGCCATCGATGCATGTCAACCAGGGGCTGGTTTTGACGAACCACATGAAGCTGCAAAGCGCGTCATGGCACAAGGCCTGATGGATCTCGGAATTATCGAAGGACCAACAATGGAAGACGCACTTGGCTCTGAACAACTAGGACAGTTCTTCATGCATCGAACCAGTCATTGGCTAGGACTTGATGTCCACGATGTGGGAGTATATGCCCCAGACAAGAAGCCGCGCAAGTTGGAGCCTGGTATGGTTCTCACAATTGAACCAGGCCTATATTTCGGTGCTTGGCGACCTGACATCGAGATTGACGAGAGATGGCTTGGAATCGGCATTCGTATTGAGGATGACATCTTGATTACAGAAGATGGCCATGAGGTATTGACTTCTGATTGTCCTAAGACAATCTCAGATCTTGAAGCCCTAATTGGTGCTGCTTGAGTGGTTAAGATGGATTGGAGACAAATTCTCGCCGAGCAAGCCTCTCCTGAACCACCTCGTTTGACTGAGGAGAAAGCTACCATTCTGTATGAAAAGGCTGACTTCCATGCCCTGAGAGAAGTAGCCCACATCCATAGGAAAAGAATGGTTCCCGGTGGGCAAGTAACCTACATGATCGACAGGAATGTGAACTACACTAATGTCTGTACCATCAATTGCCAGTTCTGTTCATTCTACCGACCACCTGATCACGATGAGACATACACCCAAAGCTTCGAGCAAATCAGCGCGAGAGTTCGTGAGTTAGAAGAAATAGGAGGAGTAAGAATACTGATGCAGGGGGGAGTCAACCCTGACCTCCCCTTCAATTGGTACCTAGAATTGATTTCATACTTGAGAGAGAATCACCCAAATATAGACTTGGATTGCTTCTCTCCGATAGAGATCGAGGGAATTGCTGAAGTTTCTGGAATGTCAACCCTTGAGGTACTAACCGCCATGAAGCAAGCAGGGATGCATGGACTCCCGGGAGGAGGTGCAGAGATGCTCGTAGACGATGTGAGGCTAGGGGTTTCTCCCAAGAAAGGTAGTGCTGATAACTGGCTACGAGTAATGGGTGAGGCGCAATCACTCGGTTTAACGACATCAGCGACCAATGTGTTTGGTTTCGGAGAGACATCCGAACACAGGGTTAGGCACATGGGAAGGATTAGGGAACTTCAGGACGATGCAGAGAAACAAAACCACAGAGGATTCACATCTTTTATTGCTTGGCCTGTACAACTGGAAACGAATGTTTTCGGCAAAAGAAATAGCGGAAACAACAGAGTCGAATTACGGACTGGCCCAATCGAATACCTACGTCATGTAGCGATATCACGGATATTCTTCGATAACATAGACCACATCCAAGCCTCTTGGCCAACCATGGGTCTAGAAGTCGCTGAGATCGCGTTGACGGGTGGTGCGGATGATGTCGGTTCGACAATGATGGAAGAAAATGTGGTGTCCGCTTCTGGAACTACGAAAGTTCTCTGCACCGAAATAGAACTACAAGAGACGATAGTTAGAGCAGGGTTCCAAGCGAAGCGAAGAGATTCGGACTACCAATTGCTTGAAACACCAGAACCCAAGATTGATGTTTCTCAATTCCCCTCACCACCACCAATTCAGTCATTTTGACGTCTGGTATCTTCTTCGTATCTCCTCTCCTGTATCCCTACAGGATGGCTTCCCTGTACCGAATCATGCACAACTGAGTGGTGACTAGGTTCGAAACTATCGGCGACCATAGAGTTCGTACCCAACTGACTTAGGTTCTCGAAGTATATGATCCAAACCAACACCCTGATGTCTGGGTTACTAGATGTCTCTGTGTATTGTTGTCCATTCCACAATCCCTGGTATAGAATCTCGTTCGAACCACTCCAATCAATCCAACTGGTGATATCGAATAACCATGGCTTTACATCTTGCCCAGGACACCATCCGGCGCGTCCATACGGCCATGAACCGAACTGGTTGGCCACCGTCCCTTCTCCCATCGCCTTCTTGCAACCCTCACGATCACTGGACATACTAGAATTTCCAGCCATTGGAAAAGCGTGAGTGACATCGTTACCATTCAAGGTGAACCTATGTTCGTGGTTGCAGAATTCAGCGCAGTTGTTGGGGTCGTTACCGAATCCGTGACCTGTCACTATCGCTGCAAGATAAACGCGATTCCACTGTTGAGAGATGTTTACGTCGTGCCTCCTATCGTACCGCGATTCATTGTTGTAGTCTACATTGAATTTACCACCAGTGAATGCAAGTTCACCCTGGGTTGGCCTGACTCCATCATCATCCCAATTCGAAAGAAGTATGGTGACATTCAACCAACCACCATTAGCTCCCTTGTAAGCGAAGGAACGGTTGCCACCATCCTTTACCATCCAGAGCATGGAAGAAATATCAGTTAGCCAACGCCCTTCCCTGCCATAGGTGGTGATGTATCTAACAAATTCAGTGCCACACTGTGTTGAGTTGTCAGCATCGCATATGTTCAGGTAGTGAAGATAATCCCATTCGTGGCAACCTCCGTACCTGTCGGCCGAACCGTCCCCATCATCATCGATTCCGTAACGATCTCGATGTTCGCTACAGGAGTGCTCCAGATAGACCTCCATGGTATTGAAACCAGCCATCACAGATTGGTTCGGCAAGGTTGTCGAAGTCTTAGTCGTATATCCACCTGACCAACCACCTGAGTGACGATCCGATGAGAAAACCTCGACGCTAGTTATCGCAGGATCCAAGTGCCTCATCTGAACAGGGAACTCAGCCCCATACATTTGAGCCTCATTCGCTATGTAATCTAATCTATAGCAACATGAAGTGCCTTGTGACCAGTCGAGTAGGGAGCCAATTTGGCGCCACCGTTGGAAGCGATCTATGCCATAGTAGAAAGCGCTCCAATCGTTAATCACAGAGTTCATGCTTCCTGATGTATCCCAAGCCCTTTCGTTGACATAGTGAATTCGGTTCGACCAGGAGTCCTGAGTCTCCTGTGACCTACCACTTAGCCAGGAATTTACCCGACTCCTCATGTTGCTGATGTCACTTGAGTAATCGGTGTCGAAGGAACCGAAGAAGACATGCGTATTGTCAGGCATCCCACCAAGCAAGTTACCTGGGTTTTGATTCCAAAGGTTGGACATGTAGCTGCTACTCTTGTAATTGAAAATGAAGATGTAAGTTGAATTGCCATCCCACTCATCTTGAATCTTCCATGATCCTGTAGTGGTGGCAATCTCCATCGGCCCAACGGTACCGTATGGATTAGTCGAATAAGGGCCAGTCGACCATGTGACTGGTAGTTGTAAAATAGCGCACCCTTGGGCATCAGGAGTCCATCGTGGTGGTGTTTCGGGACATTGGTCCGAGTTCGCGAAAATACCATCTCCATCCAAGTCGGCACACCCATCACCGTTGACTTCCAAACCCGCTGGAGTTCCTGGACATTGGTCTACATCGTCTGTATATCCATCACCATCAGTGTCCTTCTGGTAATCCGCACAGCCAAACTCATCTACAGGCCAATTCACCTCAGTGCGAGGACATGTGTCGTTGTTATCGAAGACTGTGTCATTGTCGTCATCATCATCTTCGTCCGCGTCGCGGCAACCATCTCCATCCTCGTCGTTTATTGAATCGGGAACCCAATCCCTAACACCGCGTGGGCATAGATCAACTCCATCGAGAACCCCATCTCCGTCATCGTCGTCATCAGCGTCGCTATCTCGGCATCCATCCGAATCGTAATCTGAAAGGAAAGATGACTTCCACCCAAAGGGAGATTCCGGGCAATCATCAGTGACATCAGGGACTCCATCTCCGTCATCGTCGATATCTTCGGTATCATCCATACATCCATCGCCATCCTTGTCAATGAACGGATTCGAAACCCATCCTAATTCTCCCTTAGGACACTCATCGTAATCATCACCTACGCCATCCGCATCATCGTCAAGATCCTCGTTGATGTCGTAGCATCCATCTGAATCATAGTCAGTGACCATAGAGGAGACGAACGACGAACCATCGGGACAGGAATCTTCTGAGTCGATGACTCCATCCCCATCAGTATCTGGTTCCTCGACCTCAAAAGGAGTGAATGTCACGGTTTGGGAATCTGTTAGCACAGTGTAGACACCACAAGTGACTTCGAACTCTGCCGAAGCAGATTCAGAGAGTGAACCAATGTTGAATCTGAACATCCCATTCGAAGTATCTAGGTCAGATTCTAT
>CAXFCF010000061.1:0-6307 GCA_964000875.1 uncultured Candidatus Poseidoniales archaeon | reverse complement strand
CATCTAGGCCGTTTTCGACGATGGTGTCGATTGCCCTCCCATACTCCTCTACGAAGAATGGTACCTCCTCCATCGAAGTGATTTCCTCTCCGAGAACATCCAGTGTGAAGCAACATCCTTCTTTGGCAGCTAGACGCCGCATTACAACGGTTGCAGCTGCAAGATCCTTACCAGCGACATAGCGTTTAGCTACCCATCCGACTACGAACTTGGGTGTGATTGGAAGAAGTGAGACGACTACACGCCCGAACAGACCCATCATCCCGCCCCAAGGCAAGAACTTGGCAGGCACCCTTTGACGATTCCTGCCTGCTTCTTTCTGCGAATCACTCAAAGTCAACTGTTCTGCCCAATGGTATGTCGAGGGACTCACAGAGTCTTCTGATGGCTTGCCTTTGCCAACCCTTGAACGATTTTCTATCTAGATGAGCGATGACTTGACCCCCGGGGAACGCGCATTTCGTGCTTTCCACACATACCTCGACAGAGTGCTTCCATGCACCATCGGGGAGCCTTCCTTCGAGAGGCTCCCAACCATCATCTTCTGGTTTTACCATGTCAAGTGCATACGAGGCGATTTGATGTCCAGCCCAGCAATCGGTTTTGCGCAAGACATCGGTATGCCTAGGTGCATAATGTCCACCACCTATACCAATCATAACCTTAGAATGAGCACGTTGCTCCTTTGTCAATTTGCTCCAATCTCCTAATCCATCACCACCATCCAGTCCTAGGCCATCGACAATGACATCAGCCCATGCCTCGGCTGCATCCACTCTGTCCCAATGGCTCTCAGATGATCCGATCTCGACGAACATAGTTGGAACAGAGAGAGATGGTCCATGATGCGTGGTTTCTATGGTTAATTCAAACTCAGGAGTCAGAGAATGAGCCTCGGCTGCCTCACACATTCGCCGATACCATGATGCGAACCTAGGGTTGGGCAATACAACCTCTCCCTTAACTCCACCAAATTCCGCCTCTTCACCGTGTGGTGTCTCGCCAGGAACTCCTATGACATGTAGTGTTAGACTTGGGCGTCCACTGGCGGCGAAGTGACGACTTAGAAAGATCACTTCCGAGACCTCTAAACCACTAACATCGGCGAATCTCTCATCGAGTTGATCTTGCCAAAGTACCTTGTCAGGGAACCACCAAATGTATGCCTTTTCTGTGTCATGAATCCAGTACTTCCCCTGCTCAATCACACCCCCCTCCAACCAACCTCCTCGGCTTAGGAGTGCGTCACCTTGGATGGTTGAGGCTATGTCTGGATCGGAGACGATGAGCAAGCAGGTCACACATTTTCCTCCGTCGAGATTCTCATGCTTGCCAGTGCGGGCAGGAAGGTCAAGAGGTTCAACTCTGCACAGAAGGTCAGGCACCACTCGGCCAGAGCTCCTAGTCCACCGTAGCCCAATGGAACGAGAGTCGTCATCAGCAAGAATGAGAGTAAGGTGCCAACGGTCAGACTCCACCTGACCTTAGTTACAGAGAAGCCCTTGAGTGTTCGCAACTCTGAGTCCATGGGGGCGCGTGAGAGAGTGTATGCTGCACCCCAAATGATGGATGAATGGAAGATGTTCATCGCATACGCCAGATGTGCGATTAGATTGACATTGAACGGGTAGTGGGTAATCATGAACAGACTTACACCTATCACCACTCCAGAGGCCAGTTGGCAAATGTTAGCGACCTTCCTCCAAAGAGGTGCAGAAACCTCGGTAAGTTCGTTGTTGGTTCTGAGGAATATCTCCAACGATATCAGAATGAAAAGTAATCCACCAAGTCCTAGCCCTAAGTCGAACACGGCTTTTTCAGGATAGAACAGTCCTCCTGATGAGATGAATGGAGGTAGACCTTCTTCGAAGATCATTGTGTGATCTATGCTATTATCACGATTTTCTGGTAGTTGGTCAGTCAGATCCATGTATTCGTCTCTGGGTCCACCGCCAAGTTGCATCAGTGTCTGAGAGATTATACATGCACCTAGGACGATTATTACCCCGGCAATCAACACCTTGCGGAAGGTATTATCGCTGAATATTTTACTTGGTAAGTTCATACTTACAAAACACCTAGCCTCTTAATGGCCTCCGAGTCAAATGGTGATACAGCCAAATCAAAAGCATCCTCGTAATCGAACCATTGTGCATCCTCGACCTCGTCATCCTTGAATGAAAAAACGAGTCCTTCCTTGACATCTAGAAGATAGGTTATACAAACGAAATCGATGCCTTCCATTGTGAATATTCTTTCCTGCATAAGATGGTGGTCTACACCGCCCTCGCCATGTTCGGTCTCACCCAATGGATCGGGGATTCTCAAATCGATTCCAAGCTCTTCGGCCAGTTCTCTTTCGGCTCCAGTCTTTGGGTGCTCGCCGTAGTTAACGAAACCACCAGGGAGTGTCCATTGTCCTGTGAAGAATCCGCGCTTGACTTTCTGCAATAGGATTCGCCCTAGCGGGTCTCTCATGACTACCTTTGAAACTAACCTATGCATCGTTCTATAGGTAGATTCTCTAGCAATTGGAGCCACTGAAGAATCAGAAACCAGATGATCCTTCCAAGCCCAATCCTCGGGCCATGTGATGTTGGGTTCAGCATGTATTACTTCGTGCCACTCTTCACCAAGCTTCATCCTGTTGCGTCGTCTTTCTGACCAGGTTAATCCAAGAGCCTCGGCTTCGTCCTTGGAGGGTAATCTCAGTATATCTTCGTTCGAGTCCTCACGCCCCATGACCGGAATCATCGGCCCATTACCATCTTCATCGACCAAGAGCACCTTTCCATCGTGCTCTAGGTACAGGTGGGTCTGAACCATGCTTCGCGATTCGGGCAACCGTGAAGAAGGAACCGATGGTGCATTCCTCAGTATCCGAGGACATCAGCTAGTTGTTCCTTGTAGAAGGCACCCGAGCCCTGTAGGCTAGAGAGTTCACTATCCTCTAGATTCAATTCGATTATTCTCTCAACGCCACTCTTGCCTAGAACTACGGGTACACCGATGTAGATGTCATCCATTCCGTATTCACCAGTGAGATATGCGGAGCACGGTAGCAATCGCTTTCTATCCTTGACGATTGATTCTGCCATGATGGCAGCAGCAGATCCGGGAGCGTAAAACGCCGACCCCCTCTCTAGTAACTTGACAATCTCTCCACCACCGCTAGCAGTTCTCTCACTAATTGCATTGATTGTCTCAGAATCGAGTAATTGGGTGATTGGGATTCCACCGACCGTAGTGTACCGTGGTAGCGGCACCATGGTATCCCCGTGCCCTCCGAGAACCATTGCTTGAACATCCTCATTGGAGCACCCAATGGCACCGGCTACAAAGTGAGTCATCCTTGCTGAGTCAAGGATACCAGCCTGTCCGACTACTCTCTCAGGCGGAAAACCGGTCACCTTCTGCATGTGGTAGGTCATCAGGTCAAGAGGGTTGGTTACCATGACCACTATCGCTTCAGGTGCGTAGTTCTTGATGCCAGTACCTACCTGGGTGATGATGTCGGCGTTCTTGCCGATGAGGTCTTCTCTACTCATTCCAGGCTGTCTAGGAAATCCAGATGTCACAACTACGACTTCAGCTCCAGATATGTCTTCGTAGTTTGAGGTACCTGTTATCGATCCATCATAATTCAGCACCTGGCCACCCTGACTCATGTCCAGAGCCTTGCCCTTAGCGAAGCCTTCGTAGATGTCTAGGAGGACTATGTCACCCAACTTTCTCTCTGCCAGAACGAAGGCGCATGTAGCACCAACATTCCCCGCTCCAATCACTGCGATCTTCGTCTTGTCAGACCCCATAGAACCACTTCCTGATGAGAGGGGCGCATTAGCCCCTCCATATTGGTTCCTGAGCCATAATCAAGACAATTTACATCGTTTCAGGGGTCATCTACAATCTAAGTTTATTCACCCTTCACCCCAAGGGGTGAGTTTAGCGACATTCAAGAACCGATTGTGGGTCCCCTTTGTCCAAGACCTAGTGAGGATTGGTTCGCCTATCTTCCTTGGTAGTGGTCGAGGTGACGGGATTGAAGCTTGGGGTAATCAAGGAATCGAGTGGTGAGAATAGGGTGGCTATTGTCCCCGGTTCTCTGAAGAAGTTGCTGAAGGCAGGGTTTGAAGTGGTCGTTGAGTCGGGCGCTGGAAATGGTTCTCACAACCTCGACTTGGATTATTCCGATGCAGGTGCTTCGGTCGGTTCAAGATCCGATGCACTTGCTTGTGATATCATAATCTGTATCGGTTTGCCAGAAGTAGATTCGTTGTCTAAAGACCAGATGGTCGCATGTGTTGCAGACCCATTCAGGCACCCTGAGAGAGTAAAGGAAGCGATGGACAAGGGTGTCACTCTATTCAGTATGGACATGATTCCTAGGCGCCTCTCTAGAGCCCAAGCGATGGATGTTAACTCCAGCCAGGATAACCTGGCCGGATACAAAGCGGTGTTACTAGGAGCGGCTCATGTCCCCAAGGGCATCCCGATGATGACTACCTCAGCAGGAACCGTTCGCCCAGCTAAGTTCGTCATAATGGGTTCCGGTGTCGCAGGACTTCAGGCGATTGCCACAGCGAAGAGGCTCGGTGGAGTTGTATACGCCTCTGATGTGAGGAGATCTGCTGCCGAGCAGATAGAATCAGTAGGTGGTCGATTCATCGAAGTTGATGGTATGGATGATTTCGAGGATGAGGCTGGTTACGCCAAGCCGCTGACCCCTGAGTTCATTCAGAAAGTCAACGATACGGTCTGTGAAATAGCCAGTGACGCAGATGTCATAGTGACGACGGCTCGTATCTTCGGAAGGCCTGCCCCAATAACTGTCCCAGCATCCGCTGTTGCTAACTTCAAGCCAGGTGCAGTCATTGTTGACATGAACGCTGATGTCGGTGGAAATTGTGAGATGACTGTAGCGGGTGAGGTGACTACTACCGATAACGGAGTCACAGTAGTTGGGACGAGCAACCTACCTGGAGAGCTCGCCGCGACTGCTAGTATGCTCTATTCGAACAATCTGACTAACTTCGTAGTCACATTGGTGAACGAAGGAAAGTTGGAACTGAATCTTGAGGATGACATTTTGGTCGGTGCGCCCGAAGGTAACGAGTTCTATGTTCCTGGAATGGGCGGTGTTCTGATCTGCACGGGTGGCAAAATTCATGAGAAGCAGACTAGATTGATGGAGGTGATTGAATGAGTTTGACACTTGCAGCATTGATTGGGAGCATAACTGTATTCGTTCTGGCAATTTTCCTAGGTTTTGAACTTATCAGCAAGGTTCCTCCAACCCTACATACTCCTCTAATGTCTGGTGCCAACGCCATATCAGGAATCACGATTGTGGGAGCGCTGATTCTATCAAACCAATCGTTCAATTCCGGTGACCCGGGTACTGCTGCATGGCTCGCATTCGCTGCTCTGGTGATGGCTACTATCAATGTGGTAGGGGGTTTCATGGTTACCAACAGGATGTTGGAAATGATTGCTGGAAAGAAGAAGGGAGGTGCCTGAAATGGTCGATCCAGTCGTATGGGACATCGGTTATCTGGTGTCAGCCGCTCTCTTCATCCTCGGAATCAAGAGGTTGTCCAGTCCTCGCACCGCTCCACAAGGAAATCGCCTTGGGGCATACGGAATGCTTCTCGCGGTTTTGGTCACCATGGCTAAACTCTACACAGAGGGTCTTATTGGAATCGAACTGATTGCTGGAGGTTTGATTCTCGGTGGTCTGATTGGTGCTTGGCTCGCAATCAGGGTTGAAATGACGGGGATGCCCGAACTGGTTGCTTTGTTCAACGGGTTCGGAGGAGGTGCATCCGCTTTAGTTGGCCTCTCTGAAGTTATGGCTCGCCTCCAATCAGGAAATGTACCGGATGCTGGCATAGAACTCTACGCCACCTGGGTAGCAATCGGCCTTTCAGGTCTCGTTGGTTGGCTGACCCTAACGGGTAGCCTGATGGCCATGGGCAAGCTGATGGGTGGCTTTTACATCCCATTCACCAAGAAGGACGACCGTGGTCGAAGGAAGTGGGTCAACTTCCCTACTTGGGGTCCACCTTGGTTGAATTTAGTCAAGGGACTCCTACTAGTGGCCTCTTTAGCTCTAATAGTGATGACTATCCAAGAGCCGACTAACACCGACTATGTCTACTACCTCGTCGGCTCATCGGCACTTCTTGGAATTCTGTTTGTTCTTCCAATCGGCGGCGCTGACATGCCAGTGGTAGTCAGCCTCCTCAATTCGATGTCCGGTATTGCAGCCGCCTTCACAGGGTTCGTAATAGGCAACAATGTTCTG
>CAXFCF010000060.1:0-6339 GCA_964000875.1 uncultured Candidatus Poseidoniales archaeon | reverse complement strand
CAGCGTATCGCCGAAGCCGTTTTCTCCCGAATTATCAAGCGTGCTGACTACCACATCGACCTACACACTGCGCCACAGAGCAGGGTCAATGTGCCACAGATACGTGCTGACCTATCAAACTCTACTTGCAAGAGGCTCGCTCGCGCCTTCGGGACAGAAGTCGTGATGGGATCACAAGGACCTGAGGGAAGTATTCGCAGAGCAGCACTAGACGCCGGAATCCCGTCCATACTATTCGAATGCGGTACTTCACACAGATTCGAACCAAAGGCACTGACCACTGGAGTCAGAGGTATTCTGAATGTCTTGGCAGAACTGGAGATGTTGGAACGCTCGAAGACGAAACCAATGTGGAGAGTCCTCGTGAAACAATTCCGCTGGATACGCGCACCCGAAGGAGGAATGCTACACCTTCTAATCGAAGAGGGGGCACTGGTCAAGGAAGGTGACGCAATTGCTCACCTGACCGATCCGTTTGGAGCAAGGGTGGACACAGTAATCAGCCCAGTCAACGGCTTGGTAGTCGGACTCGCAACCACTCCATTGGTGAGACCCGGTGACCCAATCGCCAATGTCGTGTATGTGCGCGAGAAGAAGATGCTGGAGATTATCGAGAAGGACACAAAGGCCGGATTACCTCCACGACGAGAGGACGCAAAGGTCCAGGAAGCGACCATCGAGGACGAGAACGGGGCAACCCTCGACGAGACCGAGCGCTCCGCCAGTTAGCCAAAGGCTTGAAGAGAAGAGCCTACTCGACAGGCTTGACGCGGCAGTAACTCAGCTGGGAGAGTGTCAGACTGAAGATCTGAAGGTCGCTGGTTCAAGTCCGGCCTGCCGCACCAAATGTCACGCAGTACAATGTTTGGCGATGAATGGCTCAATCGAGGCAGTTAGCCTGGAATTCGTGTAGTTCTGAGGAACCCTTGCAAGCGAGATCAAGTAGGCGTTCAAGTTGCTCCCTACTGTAGGTTGACTCCTCGCCTGTAGCTTGGATTTCGATGAACTTACCATCACTGCTCATCACCACATTCATGTCGACATCAGCGTTGCTATCGAGAACATAATCGAGATCGAGATATACATCATCTCCAATCAGGCCGACGCTAATCGCAGCTATGTCGTTCGGCATAATCGCCCTCTCATGCGCCTCCTTGGCGGCAGAATCAAGCACGGGCGCAGTCCAACCACTCGACAGTTGCTCTTGGGTGGGACGTAATTCCTTCGGCAGTGAATCTCCTGATTCGATTAGCCTCTTGATTCCTAAACGCAACGCGATGTTGGCTGCGGTTATTGAAGCGCAGCGAGTTCCGCCATCGGCGTTGAGAACATCACAGTCAACCATCAACGAAACCGGACCCAATGCCTCGAGATCGAGAGCACCGCGCAGTGAGCGCGCTACGAGACGCTCAATCTCGTATGTCCTTCCCTTGGCACCTCGCCTTTCTCTCTGAAAACGGGAGTCTGTTGAGCCAGGTAGTAGTGAGTATTCAGCATGAATCCAACCCCTGTCGGCGTTCCTTGGAAACCACCTAGGAAGCGATGATTGCTTGGTACAGCAAGCCAGTACTACGGTGTCTCCCTGCTTGTACAACACTGATGCCAAAGCGTTGGGCGTGAAATCCAAAGTCAAATCCACTTCTCGCATCTCATCAAACGGCCGGTTGGTGTTCAAATCGGTCTTCTTCATCTTCCCCATGGGTCGCGCCGAGGAAGTCCCGTTCTTTGACCTACCCGTGCCTCACAATCAACGGCGCCTTTTTACAAAAGGCGAAAGTCACAACGCCGTGGAAGGCAGCGAGAGACGACAATTCCCGTTGCGATGGCACATGGCTCTGTTGCTGGCATCGTTGATGGCAAGCTCGACCATCGCTGCCCCTATTTCAAAGACCGAATACCAGAACTACGATACAGATGGAGATGAGCCTGAACCGGTCAACATACGACCAATCGATGGATACGGTTTGAATTCCGAGCACCCCGAATGGGGTTCTTTAGGCGAGACTCTAACAAGGGCTACGAATGCATCTCATGGTGATGGAATCTCATCTCTGGCTCACCCGAACTTCCCCAACCCACGAGTAATCTCAAACACCCTCTGTGAAGAAGAAGGTGTGACACTTGACCAACGTGGCCTTTCCGACTTCAATTGGCTCTGGGGGCAATTCATCACTCATGAGATAGATTTCACAACAACATCCAACGGAAGGACGACCGAGGCCGTAGAACACGCCCATATCCCTGTTGGAGCCAATGACACCGACATGAACCCACAAGGAGCGGACGACCTTGAAATCATGTTCTTCCGATCGGTCTACATCGAAGGAACTGGAACCAGCGAAGAAAATCCACGGGAACACCCCAACAACATCACCGCTTGGATCGATGGCTCAGTAGTCTACGGCTCAAGCCAGGCACGGGCAGACTGGCTTCGAACCTTTGAGAGTGGTAAGTTGAAGGTCGCGGAGTACCCTGAAGGTGACCTTCTACCGATTGGTGGCGAAGGGTCTCCTGGTATGTCGTTCGGTGGCTTTAGTGCTAACCTCAAGTTCGTTGCCGGTGATGCGCGAGCCAACGAACATGTCGCGCTTCTGGCTCTGCACACTCTATTCGTCCGAGAACACAACCGATTGGCAGAAGAGATAGGAGAAAGGAACCCCGATTGGAACGACGAACATATCTACCAGAGGGCGAGGAAAATCGTCGCCGCACAAATTGCTGCAATCACCTACGAGGAGTTTCTCCCCTCACTAGGAATCGACATGGGTGAATACCCCGGGCACAATGCAAGTGTTAAGCCAACCATCGATCACGAGTTCGCCACCGTGGCTTTCCGCATGGGACATAGCCAAATTGGCAACCAAATGCTACGGTTTACTGAAGATAGAGTTCCATTGGAAGAAGGGCACTTAGATCTTGACGAAGGATTCTGGGAGACCTACCCTGTCACTGACGAAGGAGGCATCGCTCCGACATTGAGAGGGCTCGCCTTCCAGACGCAGCCGGCAAACGATTTGTTCTATGTCGAAGACCTAAGAAACCGCTTGTTTGGAGTACCAGGAGCCGGAGGAATGGATCTCTGTGCAATCGATATCCAGAGAGCTAGAGACCACGGCGTAGGAGACTACCAAGCAATCAGGATAGCCTACGGCCTTGAACCAGTCATCAACTGGTCCGACATAACCAGCGATGAAACCCTGCAAGCAAAACTAGCGGGACTCTATGACTCTCCTGGAGAGATGGATGGCTTGGTCGGGATGTTAGCTGAAGATTATCTTGAAGATTCGGCTCTCGGTGAAACGATGACCGCAGTCATCGTCGATCAGTTCGCAAGGCTCAGAACATCCGACCCATTCTGGTATCAGAACGACCCCGAACTCGCTGAAATCGAGGAGGATATCACATCGACGACCTTGACTGATATCATACTGATGAACACAGAGATTGAGGATATCCAGTGCGATGTCTTCTACTCCTCTCACAATCCGGCCGAGTTCGACTGCTCGAACCCCAACATCAAGGGCGCAGAGAATGGTGATAGCGGAGATACAGAGGGTCAAGACAAATCCACCTTGCTAGGAGGACTCGAATCCACCGATATCTTGCTAATCGTATTCGTCACCATGCTCGGCATCTATGTCTTCAATACTCTGATGCTTCCTGCAAAGGGAGATGAACGCAGATTCGAGGAAGAAGAGTAATCATCTCTTCGCGTGCTTTGGCCTGAACGCCTCCACTACATTGGGGTCTGTATCGATGTATGGTGCCCCAATCAAGTCGAGACAGTAGGGGATTGCGGCGAACAACTCATCCAGTGTCTCCCTGATGGAACGTGGAGCACCGGGGAGATTGATGATGAGGGTTGAACCGCGGATTCGAGCTGTCTGCCGGGATAGAATGGCGGTTGGTACATACTGAAGGGAGATCCTTCTCATCTGCTCACCGAACCCAGGCATCATCCTCTCGCACACAGCCTCGGTTGCTTCCGGCGTGACATCCCTTGGTGCCGGGCCAGTACCGCCAGTGGTCACCACCAATGAACAGCCGACCTCGTCGACCAATCGGATGAGTTCCGCCTCAATCTCATCTCTCTCGTCAGGAACCAGTGATCTCTCAACCTCCCACGGGGTAGTGAGAGCCTCTGCGAGGAATTCTACAATAGCAGGGCCACTTCGATCCTCGTACTCACCCATGGAGGCACGATCCGAGGCGGTTAGTACGCCAACCAACAGTGTCTCCTCGCCCTCCATGCGACTAGGGACACGAGACTTGGATTTGAACCGAGGGGTTCACTCTTCTGGCTCGTTCGATGAGTCAGCGACCTCTTCAAAGAACCTCTTCGCCTCTTCGACTCTGGCGCTCTTACCCTCGATGTGCTCTGTCTTGTCAACGACTCGCCTATGTCGCGGTGAATCCATCGCACGTAGTAAGTCCTCATCTTCCTCGTGGCTCTCTACCAAACGCTGTTTTTCGTTGACAAACTGGGCGTCGGTCAGTTGACCGCGATCATGTAAATCTGTGAGAAGGTGCATCCTTGAGAGAAAGTGCTCCCTCTCACTCTGCCTCCTAATCTGAACCTCAAGGAATCTTTCAGCGAAGGTAGCCGCCAGTACACCCAAGACACCGATGCCGACAAACAACAGGATGGACGCTACTACACGCGCTCCGAGAGACATCGGATAAAACTCGCCATAACCCACGGTAGTCACCGTCTCGATAGCCCACCACATGGCCTCATCCATCTCAGTCAATTGAGCCCCTTCGTTACAACGAGGGTCCGCTATGCATTTCTCTCGATGCTCCAACTCGAACATCAATGCCAACATGCCTCCTGCCACAGTAAGCAGTACTACGATGATAGCAAGGTGAAGGATACGCTTTCTGACGGTTATCTCCGCACCCTCGTCAGAGCCAAGAAGACGGAATATCCCTTGAGTAGCCGGTACCAACAAGGAAAATCGGAGGACTCCTGCCCATGTTAGCCCTGGTATCGCAGTACCTAACAGAGGGAATAGACCCATGACGACGAAGATGTGCTTTGTCCACCATTCCTTCCGATCCACGGCTTCCGAGTGGCCTCCTGCGAGCCCATAGATGAAGTAGACAATTAGAATCAAGTCGACAGAAACCAAAATCGCCCATCGTGATGGGTCAGAGGCTCTTACCTGATTGATTGAGTCGTATACAATCACACCGATTGCAAGTAGCGTAGCCGATAGAAACACCATGTCGTTGATGAGGTTCCGCTTCACAGCAGGGGAAACCTCGGCACTCATCGCGGTGCAACGACTCACTTAGGACTATGACGATTGGGGGGGAGAAAACCATCACGATGTCGTTTTGGAGATTTGAGCCGTAGGCTCAGAAGAGATCATCGTCGTCGTTATCTTCGAACAAATCGTCATCATCATCAGCCGCTTTCTTCTTGGCTGGCTTCTTCTTAGCTGGCTTCTTCTTAGCTGGCTTGGCCTTGGCCTTTGGCTCTGACTCACCCTTCTCAGCTGCCAATCGCTTTGCCTTCTCCTCCGCTTCACGAGCTGCTAACTCCTCCGGATCAAGTCCCGCTTCGAGCGCGAGCTTCTTGCGTCTCTCATCCCTAGCCTTCTTCTCCAGAAGACGATGCTTGGAGCGGTCGTACTGCTGTAGCATGAACATCGCGTCGTGCTCCAACAAAGGTGAGTCCGAGATTATCGTGATGTCGAGCCAATCACCATCCTCGGCAAGGAACTCAGCGAAAGGCTCGAAGTTGAGATCAGACTTCTTGATCTGAGTGTAGTGCAAGGCGTTACCCATCCTATGCTCGATACCCGAGAAGTGACAGTAAAACGACTTGCCACCAAGCCTCTCACGCACTTCGTCGAACAACTCGCCATAGTCCTCACTCGTCCTGAGACGACCATGTCCTCGGGCATGTATGTGAGCCATGTTCAGAACTGGGATGGTTCCCTCCACATGGTTAGTTACCTCGAGAACCTCATCCAAGTCGCCCCACAACTCCTGACGGCCACTGGTCTCAATGCCAACAAGAGCCGGTGTGTCTTCGTTGAGCCATGGGAAGGCGACATGATCCTCCTCAAGTTCCTCGTCACCCCATAACTCATGGACCCTCTCAACAATACCAGCAAAGACATTGGCGACCTGTTCGTTCGCGTCCTTACCTCTGGAGTAGCTCATGTACGGCCCTACATGGAATACTATGTGACGTGCGTTGATGACTTTGGCTGCTTGGATAGAAGCCTCCATCTTCGCCAGCGAACGGCCTCTTTCCCTCTTGTCACCAAGTAGTTCGGCGTAGTATGGACCATGAAGGTTCATCTCAAATCCGGTCTTGTGTGAAAG
>CAXFCF010000059.1:0-6347 GCA_964000875.1 uncultured Candidatus Poseidoniales archaeon | reverse complement strand
GCTGATGCTATTCTCCACTGTTGCTGTTCCCTTCTACACAGTTGCCTCTTCTACTGCTGAGAACTCTGGGTCGGCAGTTCCCTTGGATATCTTCCGCCTAGCAAGTGGGGATCTAGGTACTCCTTCGATGGCAGGCGGTTCCGATGGTTCGTTCCACATTGTGTGGTCTGAGAACTCCTCTAAGCTCATGTATTCCCTGATAAATAGTGACGGAGTCATCGAGCAACCTCCTATCAGGTTCGCCGTAACACCGGAGCCGTTCAATGAGGTGAAGGCGGTTGTATTCAACGATTTGTTGTATGTAGTCTATCTCGCCTCTAACTCGACCCACGATTGCATCCGTTATCACTTCTCAGACCCTTCCACAGATTCCTCGTCAAACTTCTATGACCCTTCCACAGTGAATTCAGGTTCGCTTCTCTGCAAACCCGTCACTGCATCGATTTCTAACTTGGCCATGGCTGTTGATTCAATGGGTGCCGCCCACATCGTATGGGATGATCAATCCGATCCTCTGGGTTTGAGATGGGGGCTTCCCGGTGTACACTACCAGATGATGACTCCAATTTGGTCGGGCTCGGTATCCAACAGTCCTATCTTCGATACTTTGTTGACAAGTGGTGCCACCAAGGCAACACATCCTGAACTGGTAGTCACAGATGACGACGAAATCATGGTGACTTGGCAGGATTCAAGATGGAGCCTCGTGGAGATTGTAGCCGTTCTTGATACCATGGACACATGGGAAGTCAGGGATTTCTGTGACGCTATGTATGGTACCAGCAGTATCGAAGGTGCGAAGAATGTCGCTGATGACAATGACATCGATTTATTGGAGACAGTCTACGGAGTGGGTGACTATGACCCTAACTGCCCTGGCCATGCGACAAACCAACAATCACGTTCGGTATACTTGACTCCAACCGATGATTCTGGCGGAAGCCGTAAGCTTCACCGAGGTATGTACAACGGAGGAGTGTTGAACTGGAACCATCGCGAGCATTGGGGTCCAGGTACGACTTGGGCATGCCTATCATGGATGGATGGCAACGGCAATGTCGGCAATAGCGCTAATCCGCCAACTATCTATGATCACAGATGGAATCCAGACGCCACCAAGTTGTTGGTGACTGCTTCCAGTGAGGGTCCTTACTTCGGCGACCCACCCGCTTCTTCGGAGGATTACCAGACCATAGGAGAAGCACACGAGGCGTGCGTAGATGGCGCCATTCCACCCTATTCGATGATTTGGGATGGTACGACTAGTACGAATAACGCTGCATTGACTCACTCACATATGTGGGATCTCTCTACTTGCAAGGCAGCCACCCCTTCAGTTGGGGCAAGGGCATGTCCGGGGACATCTGTTTTCAACACCAATTCTGGTGGTCACAACATCGATGTCCGTGGCTCCAACACGGATGTTTTAGCGGAGAAGGCTCTCATTCACATCGCAAACTCCGGCGGTTCAGAAATTGCATTCAAGATTATCGACCCACACGCTCGACTACGTTCCACCTCTCATGTCAATGGGACGCCAGCCATTGATACAACCCAAGGTTTCTACGAACAGGACACTGGTTGGGGAGGTGCGCTTGGAACCCACTTCGTCGTTTTGAACGACTCACGAGCCACTTGGGACGAGGCATTCTCCATTCGACCAAAGGTTGTCACTGACTCAGACGGTTTGTTCCATTTCGTTTGGTCGGATGGCCGTCAGACTTCGAGTTCAGCTCCCTCTGACCATCACGAGACCTTCTACCGCAAGTTCGACCTCGGTCTTTTTGACTACAATGGTCAGGAACAGGGCATCGACCTATCTCAGTCTGGTTTTGGTTTTGACAACCTGTCATTCAGAGAGACTGTTAGTGGGGTTGGTGCAAGGGATGCCGATGCCCACAGTAGCCAGCCGAATCTAATCATCGATAATGATGGATTGATGCATGCTGTCTGGGTGGAGCATGACTCCAATGATGGTGTATCTGTAGCTTACCGACGTTCGATAGATGCCACTACTCAGACTGGACAGGCGAGGACAAGCGCTTGGTGGGGTGATTCCTCAGATGGGAGCCAAGCTTTGCAAATCCCTACTCCAACTTACCAATTGTCGGACTGGGACAGCAATAAGATGGGTGCGGGTGGATTGAATGTCTTGGTCGATGTTGATCGCACGGACGGCGATGAACCTGCTCTCGCCGTTACCAGCGATTCACGACAAACTGCTGCGGCAGCATGGGTCGATTCGGAACCTTGTGGACTATCTAGTTCTCTATCCGGTGTCGATCATCTCTGCATCAAGAGAATCCAGAGGTCATTAATCCACATCGAGCCTAGCGACTCGAACTTTGAGTATTTCTTTGAGCCGGGAGAGGTTAAGCAGGTTAGTTTCGAAATTGAGAACTTCGACTCAGCGAACTCAGCAGATATGGATGTCAACATCTTTGTTGAGGGCGCTATAGGTTCTGATTGGTCGATTGTTGCTACCATAGGATCCAATGGGAGTGAGCAATCACTAGATCCAGTGGACGAAACTTGGCAGATAAGTGGTTCATCGTCAATGCCCATGAACCTAGAAGTCACTGCACCTTCAAAACAAGATGCAACCGATATGGAGTACTTCCTACTCCGAGTAGGGGTAGAATCCGACGATGGCTCCCATAGCTCACAGGTCACCCTTGAGATACGGTTGAATGTCATACATGATTTGGTGCTATCGACCCCTCAGGACACTATCGAAGTAGAACAGGGTGGTTCGGGGCTTTTCAGTGTCAATGTTTCGAATTATGGGAACATATGGGAGACGGTGAACTTTCCATCATCCACATCGGAGGTAGGTCGCCAAATCTGGCAGTTGCAAAGTGGGTGGCAGATATCGTTTCCTAGTGAGGTAGACATGCTAGCGGACAGTTCGACAATTTCGAAGACATTGCAGGTTGAGGTTCCAGACAGTGCCAGCCCCGGTAATTACACTCTTTTGGTGGTAGGAACCTCGGACAAGTCCTCATCTCCTGGAACTACCGAAGGTGCACTCGTTTCTCTTGAACTTCATGTCGATGTAATTCGCAAGAGAGCAGGTAACCTCGTATTCGAACTTTGGGACGATGAGGAAGAAGTTGATCCAGGCGAGTGTGCTGAGTTTTCCGTGGCTCTGAACAAGTACTACGGGGACGACGATGTCATCGTATTAATCGACGATGGGCCAGTCGAGCGTCCCACTTCTGTAGAGGAGGATGTGTGGCGGCAGGATCATTGGATTATGGAAGTGGACTACTCTGGTTTGCCGGGTGGTAATGGTGTCTCCCCAGATTCCCCAAGGCCGTTCACTAATGGGATGAGGAAGGTGCTAATCGTATCTCTTTGCGCCCCGACTGAGGCACTTGCAGGTGAGACCGAATCTGTGACCATTCGCGCTGAATTGGATCAAGACTCTCAGACGAATGACATAGTTTCCATGTCTGCCACCGTTGTACCAGTCGAGGAGTTAGAGGTCGAGTGGATTTTCGCGCCTGATAAGATAGATCCTGGCCAATCTTTCGAGGCGACCATAGGTATTTCGAATGAGGGTAATGTTCCTCAGACATTTGAATTGAGATTGGGCGACGAGATGGATGGTTGGTTGATTACGACCCCAGAGGATACCGCCAGTGGGCTATCGGTTGGTGACTCGATGGAGGTGATTGCTACCATCGATGTACCGATGGATGCGCCAGCAGGATTGACATCTGTATTTGTTGAGGCGCATGTGACAACATCTCCAGATTCCTTGAGAGCCGAAGTAGCTGGTGAAATCGAGGTGCTGCCCCGTATCGACTTCGAGTTGTTGATGGCAGATGGTCAATCCAACATTGTTACATTAACTCCAACCTCGATTTGGGATATCGGTTTCCTCGTTGTCAACGCAGGCAACCTCGCCCAAGCACCGTGGATAGACAACCACACAACTGGAGTGGCAGAAGGTATAGCCTTGGAGCCAAGGATAGACGGTCTTGAGGGAGTCGTCGTTACTTGGTTCGTAGTTGAGAACGCGGGGACACCGTTAGCTGTTTTCAGTAACCTCAAGGCTGACGACGAGGGTCATCTCACTCTCCCTTTGATGCAACCAGGTGATTCTGTTCAGGTCGTTCTCAGAGTGACTACCTTTGGCTTCCCTGGCTGGTATGATGACTCCCTGGGTGTCAGGGTAGTCTCTCCATCCGGATTCTCAAACCAAGAGGGAGACATTGATGCGGATCGCAAGTGGCTAACCATCGATGACAATGAGCAGATCATCGACTTCACCTTCAGCGTTCCAGACATAATGGTTAGCTCGGTTTCGGAATCTCTGGAGGATGGCAATCTAATGCTTACTGTCACATTGAAGAATCAGGGCAACCTACCTGCGGAGAATTTCCTCGTCCGTGCCTGTGGGATGACCATGGCCAAGTTCGAGGATTCGGGTTGTTCGCGTAGCGATTCGTTGTCTGAACAGAGAGTGAGTTATGTCTCTGAGGTGGTCGAAGGCACTCCTTCAACCCACATTGTCATCCTCAAGATTACTTCTTCAACGGAATCAGTTGTTATCTTCGCCGACGCCGAGAACGAACTCGCAGAAGGTGACGAATCAAACAATCAGATGGATCTAAAACTCGCACTTCGGCCAGGCGATGAAGGAAGTTCTGATTCAGTCCTTGGAGTCGCCCAAGGTGATCTTCTGATGTACCTCATGGGTGTCTTATGGCTTCTGATAATTCTCGTAGGTTTGTCCGCATGGCGGGGCAGGCGTAGGGACAGACGTCAGGCAAGGGTTGGTTGGCAGGACGACGGAGGTTGGGGGACAGAGGTAACCAGGAAGACGAAGAAGGTCATGTCTCAGGAGATACCAGAGAGCCAACACGCACCCATGGCCACGGTTCATTCGATGGGAGCAGATCCCGCTCGTACTAATGCTGCACCTTCGTACGACGATCTTGATCTAGGGTTATCTGACTTGTCTGAACCCTCGGTGTCTCAGCCAATCGAGGTGCCCCGTAAGGAGAAGAAGAATCCTGATGAGTTCACCATCGGCGACTTGATTGACGACTTACTTTGATCATCTATTGTTAGGGAAACCTGCTTGACTGGCGACCCTTCCGTCTAGTCCATGGAGGCGGGCTCAGATAGGAATTGGCTATCCGGAGACCCTGCATGGTGGGGTGGTGAAGTACCACCATCAATTGCTGGTGAAGTTCCTGTTCCTGAGAGTTGGGTGGGATGGCATCGTCAGAGGATGAAGCCGAATGCATCCCGCTTCGTCTATGGTCCTTCTTGGTCTGCGGCATTGTTGGTAGCCTCTTTGTTCCCTCTGGTGTTTCCTGGTAACACACCTGACGATCAGGTCGTTGCTCTGGCTCTCTTCATGCTTGGATTCATCTTTCTGCTCGCATCGTTTGCATCGATAGTATCCCAGGTGCCCTATGGGGAAGCGTTGACCGGGCTACGCCACCTGATGTTTGGGGCGGATAGTTCCAATCGACTCAAACTTGTACTCCTTCTAGGGGGTGGAGCTTCCTTCTTCGTCTCCCACATCGTCATTGATGTTAGACTGGGGTGGATTTCTGTTCTGTTTCTGTTTTCTTGGTGGGCGCACCTACTGTTGCGTTCTATCGATCTATTGACCCCTCTCCCAGGTCGCCTTGTCGCTCCAATCTCGGAAGTTTCCAACCCATTGGATGATGTTGCTGAGGATTGGGAGATTGTCTCTCCAAGGTTCAAGGAAGGCCTACTCGCTATGTGTGTGGTCGACACAAATCGTAGTTTGGAGTTGGTTGGCTTAGTCCGTGCCGGTCAGCGCTTCGTTGGTATTCAGGTGAGGCATGTGAGTTCACTGGTCTATGCGCCCCTAATCGATGAGGGATGGCTGACGAGTAGTAACTGGTTTGGATTGGGCGGTTGTGGCCCGAGGTCAGAAGGGCTGTCAAGTCACCTAGGAATGCCGCCTCTGAACATAGATTCATCTGCGTTACCGGAAGTAATGATGTCTTCCGAAGAAGAATGATTGCTGACCCTTTTTTCACCTAGGTGAGCCTTCAGTAGTTTAACGGACGCGTTGGCATCCATTATGAACCACCCGCGAGTCGACGGAGACAATGGACATCACCATTGTATTAGGTAGCAGATCGGATATGCCGGTCGCAGATAAAGCAGCGAAAATTCTCGATGGGTTTGATGTGAAGTATCAGATTCGAGTTGCAAGCGCGCATCGATCCCCAAAATATCTCGAAGACATTGTCGAGACTGCAGAGAATGATGGGTGCCATGTCTACATCGGCATGGCAGGTGTTGCAGCCGCTCTACCGGGTGTTCTCGCATCGATGACACCGAAACCGGTT
>CAXFCF010000058.1:0-6361 GCA_964000875.1 uncultured Candidatus Poseidoniales archaeon | reverse complement strand
CAGATCAGGATGGAGACGGATTGACTTGCGGAACCGAGTTCTTGATTGGCACACAGTGTCAGGATTGGGACTCTGACAACGATGGTTTGCCAGATGGCTGGGAGTGGAAGTACGGCCTGAACCCCACTGACGGTTCTTCCCTAACCAACAACGGGGCATCCGGTGACCCAGATGGAGACACAATGTCCAACCTTCAGGAGTATACCTATCTAGAGCCCATGGGATGGGATCAGTCTTCGACACCTGCTGTACTCGACAACGGTGTGTGGTGGAATGGAACTGTTCCGGTAAGGAACTGGAATGAAGAGGATGCAATGCAGGTTAACCAACCCACTTGCGGTTCATCAGGATCAGATGGCAACGGCTCATCAGTCATTCTCTGTGATGAAGATCCACCTGGCGACATATGCAACGATGGTATTGACAATGATCGCGACGGCTTGGTAGATATGCAGGATCCTGATCGAGACGGTGACCAAGTTTGTGGTTCCAATGATGACGACGGTGATGGCGTGGCTGATGAGGATCCAGATGGATGGGATACCGATGGAGACGGCCTTCCGGATGGATGGGAAGCGTCCAATGGCCTCAATGCCACCAATCCAAGTGGTATTGACGGCATGATGGGCGACCCAGACAATGACGGTCTTGTCAATGTCCAAGAGTACATCAATCCCTCTTGGACCACTACATCTGGAGGAACTCCATACTTCATCTCCGGCAATCCGGACACCCAGCAGGCAACGCAGAATGTCAACCCATGTAACCCACTGTTTGGATGTATGACTCAGACTGCATCGGTTGACCAAGATACAGATACAGACCCATTCGATAACGACACCGATGGCGATGGATTGGAAGACGGATACGAGGCTCTAACGCTGCTAACCGACCCAACTGCTGTCGACACTGATAGCGATGGAATCGAGGATGGCGTAGAGGCAAACACCTCCGCCTACGGTAGTCCACCTCTGCACAGTGACCCGAGGAACAACAACACAGATGGAGACCAATTCGACGATGGGCAGGAGGATTCCAACGGTAACGGTATAGTCGATTCCAACGAGACAGACCCTACTCGTAGAGAGGACGCTGGTGACTTTGACAATGATGGAATCGACAACTGGCTCGAGAATCTCTCCTGTACCGCTTGGAACCTGTATGATACCGACTTCGGTGGTGTTGGTGATGGTGACGAGCAGAATCTGAGTCACTCCACGGATCCATGTTTCAGTCTCACGGATTTTTCGACCACACTGGATACAACATCCGAGCCTACTGGGTACAACGCTGGTCTACAGCGTCTGTATCTTAATGACACATCAGGATTCGACACAACTCCGATAGATTGGAGGAACTTCAACTCCGCCCTTGGTTACTACAACAGCTCGTCAGGAACTCTGACCCAGTTCACATACACAGGTGTTCAGAATGACATCCTACTCGGAGTCACCGTACCTCCGCCAGTCGGTACCGTAGAAGTCCTGTCTAAGAATGGAAGTTGGTGCCACTCAGAGGGTGTTGCCCAAGGAACCCTGACTACGACTCACGCTCACTGTGACGATGATTACGAGGACTCGGACGGAGACGGCTTAGCCAACTGGGAAGAGACGCAGTCGGTTTGGGGATGGTTTTCCATAGCTACCGTTTACGATTCCGATGGAGATGGTCACAGTGATTTGGACGAGATTCTCAACGGAACCGATCCGATGGAGCCATGTGACAATATGCTTGACTCAGACGGTGACCTTCTCAACGATTACTTCGAGAACACTACTGGTTGCGACTTGATGTATGTCCCAGGAATGGGAGCAGGCAATGGTTCGACTGATGCCTATGTGACCGACTACATGGATGTAGACACCGACAATGGTGGCGTCTTTGACTCTCAGGAGTATCTAGATGGCACCAACCCTCAGAATGACCCCTCTGATGACATGAATCCTTCAGATACCGATGGTGATGGGATTCCTGACAACATCGAGAACCAGACTGGTACAGATTGGCGTAATCCTGACACAGACGGAGGAGGAATGTCGGATTATGACGAGTGTCCGCCGCAGTTCTGGCAAGATTGCCACCTGAGCCCTCAGAATCCGTGGGATCCGAGCGATGACATCAACCCTAACGAAGTCATATTCTTCGCTAATAATACATCTAGTACTGGTGCAGGCGTTGACACAGATCAGGTTCACCGATGGAGAGTTAGAACATACGATTCATACACAGGAGGTGCATACGGGGCTAACACCTCGATTATTGTTGAGCAACCGTTGAACCCCAGTTCGATAAACACTCACTGGAACGCCAACAACACCTACTGGAACTCTTCCGAAACTTGGGTATTGGAATATGTCAATGGTATCAATCCAGGTGCAAACCTACCAACTCCACTGAATACGTATGAATATCTGATGTGGTCTGATTCGATGGCTACATTGAATCAGACTAACCATACTCACGATATCGATGTGGGTACTTCAGGCGTGATGAACATGATTGTCAACGCACCGGAGGTATGGTACTCGGACGCTGATTTGCAGTCTGCCATTGAGTTCCCCCTGCCGTACGCCACTGATGTCCCTGAATACTTCTTCGATGACACTCTGATGGAGTCCGTGGTCAGGAACATCACAGATGGAGTTATCACAGACGCAGGAGCGATTACCGCGTGGGATAAGATTCTCGCCTTGCAGGCCTACTTACAGGAGACTGACGGCAACTCCACTGACACCGATTTCAAGTTGAATTTCGATGGTAGTGGCATTCCCCCTTCAGAGGATATCACCCGTTTCATTCTCCAAGACGCTAGAGAGGCTAGTTGCTCTGAGTATGTCACTGTATTCACTACAATGGCCAGAATAGCTGGTATCCCTACGCGCACTGTTTCGGGATATAGCTGGGGGACATGGACAGGAACTGGATACATGGTCATGGGCTCGCAATGGACATCTTGGTCGGAAGTACACCTTCAGGGCAGCACTGGCTTAGATATGGGATGGATACCGATTAACCCATGTCCTGAGCCAGAGGCTGTACAGTTCCTCAATGAGACCGTAAGTCCACTGACCTTAGACAGGGATCTATCGACAGGTTCCATATTCATCAACGGTACACTTGAGTTCACTGACAACGCATCTGGAGCCTCGGGAGCGGTCATCAATGCATACTTGCTGGAAGAGAACGACTCTGTTCCACTGAACCCCTCGGCAGTAAACATTGACAGCCAGATTCGAGCGACTATGACTGATTCCAGTGGGCACTTCCACATCAATGGTACACCTGGTACTATGCCACCGCCTGGTTATGCTAGGGTTGTGGTCGAAGCTCGTCAAGGAGGGTATGTGCCTTACACATTGCATGTGTACACAGTGCAGATTAATGTGACAGATGATGTCAATATTACCCAGGACTCACCCGAGCCTGTTGGTACTCCGATAGTAGGTGCTGGCACTGTGACTATCATCACTGGAACGATGACATGGGATGCTGTTCCGAGAATAGATCCTTCAGAGAAGGCGAATCTTACGGTCACTCTGACCTATCCGTCAAGTGTCCTGAGTACCAATGTGTCACTCACTTCACCAGTCACTGCCAACGGATTCTTTTCGTTCGATGTCAACCTCTCTGCCCTCGAAACCCCTGGTCTCAGAGTAGCGACGATTAGCTTCGATGGATGGCACGAAGGTAATTTGCACTTGGGTGCTAATCCAGTATACCATGCGCGCCCGACACAGATCAACCTCACTATGAATGTCTCCGCAGCACCGGATATGACCGTGACTTTGGAGGGTCCGGGCGCCAATAACTCGATGCTTGTGATTGACGAGAACCTGTATCTGAACGGTACTGTGGTAACTCAAGGTGCATCGCCACAACCAATGGATGGTTTCCTAACCCTCTGGTTGAGGAGTAATGGTTCAGCAGGACCGATGTCAAACATCACAATTTGGAATGTAACCAACGGTGCTTTCAACATCGTTTGGAACATGAATGGTAGCATGGTTCCGGTTGGGCCAGGATTCTTGGATGTCACCCTAGAGTTCAGTCAGAATGTTCCAGCAGCGACAGACAACGAATTGTTGACTGGTTATGGTTTGAGGAGTTATGTAAACCTAGACTTCAACGCCGGTAGTACTCAGCGTGGACAACTTACTCAGGTGTTCGTGTCACTGTCTGACCATACGGGCGGATTCACTCTACCTTTCAATGGAACCTACATTATGGATTTCGATGGAAATACGGTTAACACCACAAGCGACCCTGAGAATGATTGGATTACCAGCGAGTTCACTCCATCCGGAACCTTGGATGCAGGTGACTATTGGTGGAACATATCCTACGATGGCTACCTGAGTGGTAATCCGGGTTC
This sequence comes from uncultured Candidatus Poseidoniales archaeon, assembly GCA_964000875.1. Taxonomy (GTDB): domain Archaea; phylum Thermoplasmatota; class Poseidoniia; order Poseidoniales; family Thalassarchaeaceae; genus MGIIb-Q1. The sequence goes on along the minus strand of CAXFCF010000058.1, from coordinate 1,989 downwards.
TGAGTGGTACAAGCCATCCAACGCATCGGGATTGATGCTGGTTATGGGTACTGCTACAATCTCAATCAACCTCTGGCAAGATTGGGTTCACTTAGGTGGTACCAACTTCATCACTGGGACTATGACCGACGATGTCCTTGGCTCGACAATCCTTTGGAACTCTTCTGAAGTACAGTTTACACTGACTATACCTGGTTCCGGGCCAACGGGACCCAACGGAGAGCCCCCCATTCCAGATATCATCCCTATTGGTTCGGCTTGGGTAAACGAGACCAACGGTCTATACAACGCTACGGTGTCAATTCCAGCTAACCTACCTTCAGGAGCATACAACCTGACCTCTGCATTGGACTTCGGTACCTCTGCAGGACCCCGGGGTCCCTATTACTTGATGGAAAACCCACCGTTCGCTCTGCTTGGTATCGAGTCTGAACTGGTGCTGGTGAGCAACAGAACGGTGGCGATAGTGGAGGCCGGTGATCCGCTCGCATTCAACATCACTGTGACGGATGTCGCTGACAATTCTGGAATACAAGGAGAGAATGTCAATATCACATGGGATTGGGGTGGTGGAAACATCAGCATTGGTCAAGCGGCCACCAATTCTGAAGGAGTCGCAACCCTAGTCTGGACAGTTCCGCCCGACATGGATCCTGGTTACTATGATGTACGTCTCTGGATGGACAACGACACTTCCGACCCACTACAGAACGGTTCGACTCGTTGGTGGGGTAATGAGACCTTCATGAACATCACAGTTCAGGTTCCGAGCGATGTTTCGATTAGTAATGTCCCAGTCAATGTAACAGCAGGAACAAGCTTCCAATTGCAGGGTAATGTGAGTGATGCTAACAATGCTTCACGGCCATTTGATGGCCCCGTTTCGATAGAGGTTTTCTTCCTTGGAGATCCGAGTGAGGTATTGGTGCCGTCGCACACAACGGCGACTAATGGATCGTTCAATCTGACTGTGCCAACCGATCCCAACCAAGACGGTATCACAAGTGGCAACAAGACTCTGGTTGTGTCAGTCCTTAACGGCAGCTCACCGTTCTATCTAACAGGTTCTGCTCAATCTGGCATGTTGATTATCGGTGTGACTGATTTTGAGGGTCAAGATCCACTTCTGCCTACCGTGGTAACTCGTGGTGAAAACATAACCTTCGGAGCAAGGCTTGTCGAATCTTCGGATAACTTCCGATTAATCACCAATACGACAACCGCAGCACGCTTCCATGACACATGGATGCCTGAGTCAATGACTGACTCGAACGGAACGGTGTCTTGGACCTATCAGGTTCCGAACACCCAACCTCTTGGTCCGATTACTGTGACCTTGTTCTACAACGGTTCGTGGACTCTTCACCCGACTTTCCACCAGATTCAGACAATCAGTGTCAGGTCAATCACCATCTTGGTAGTAGACAATGTCTCTGCTAATCCGATGGCGGGTGAGACATTCAATATCACGGGCACTTTGGTTTCGGACAATGGAACCGGTATCATCGCACGCGATGGTACAGGTTTACTGCCTCAGGTACAGATAGCGATAGACGGTTTCACTAACAATTTCCAAGTATCTAACGCAATCGCACAACCCGATGGCACTTGGACTGCGGTCGTCACATTGGATACTGACTTCCCTCGAGGCAACCATCTCATAGAGGCAGGCTATACACCTACGGTCAACTACTACCTATCCTCTAATGGAAACAACACCTTCGATAGTCGAGGATTCTCGGTGCTGACGATAATGGAGCCAGAGAATCTGGATCCCGATTTCCGTACTGTTCGTGGCGATAATGTTAGCATCCATGTGATGTTGCAGGACAACGCGCTTGAAGTTCTTGCAAACCAGACGATCTTGGTCGAATTCCCTGAATTAGGCATTGAAGGAAATGTCACTACCGATCAGAACGGTTCTGCTTGGATTACCCTCAATGTGCCGGCTTCAACCAATCCCGGCCCACTGACCATAAACGCATCCTA
>CAXFCF010000057.1:0-6499 GCA_964000875.1 uncultured Candidatus Poseidoniales archaeon | reverse complement strand
CCCACAGGGCGGAGCGTCCTCAATCACTTCCCTCAGGATGGAAACATCCCAAGGTGCATCCAAAGCATCTCGCCGACCTGCCTCCCCTTTATGAAACCACCGAATAAGAAGCCCCGGACACGAGACTGCTAAACGGGGTGCTAGTCTCTATTTTGAGAATCAAATCGAGGTATTCATCCCATCGGACTTACACGACGCAGATTGGCGCTGACAATGGGATCTTCTGGAGCCAGTGAACTCGCCTGACGAAGAAGTTCGGTGGCTAGTTCGTAGGCACGTGTTCCAATCAATGAAACAGCCTTACCATTGAGAGAGGCTACATCATTGGGATTCTCAGACAGCGCAGCGTCATAGAATTGCAGAGCGGATTCATGCCTGTAGCACGAGGTCAATGCGGTAGCTAGGTTGCATAGAATAGAGACATTAGAGGGATCAGATTTGGCCGCTTGGCGAAGTGCAAGAATACACGCTTCAAAGTGTGGCTCCTCTGCAGGGTTGGTAGTAGGTCGACCCTCCTGAATTAACAACGCCTGCTGAAGAAGAGAGAGCCCGAAGTTGTTCAATGCCCCTGAGTCTGAAGGATTCGAACTACAGATCTGCTTGAAGTAATCTGCAGCATTCTTCCACTCCGCTTGAGCGAGAGCAGCAAATCCTAGATGCGAGCACTCGGTTATGTTAGTGTCCGATGATTCTGCGGTTGGCAGGGCTCGGGCTGCCATTAACTCCGGCTCGCCACCATCGACTTCTGAGGGGTCAAATGTCACGATATCTGTCTCTGGATCAACTAAACTGTCGAAGTCAACCTGAACCTCAGAGAACTCCATTTCATCGCCAAAATCATGGTAGACGATGTCCTCCTCATGCAGGATGACATCCTCGATTACTGGAGCTTCTTGACTTCCATCAGATTCCGGAGTGGGTATGAAGACAGGAGTTGCCTCCACTGATTGAGACTCCAAAATTTCAGGGGACGCATCTACTTCTTGATCATTCTCAATAATGCGAGCCACCAGAACAGAATCCTGAGAGTCCTCACGAGGTGCTTCGACCTCTGGCTCTGCTACAATCTCAGTTGGAGGTTCCTCGTGTACTTCACTTTCTGCAGTAAATACCTCATCAGGAGACTCGGCTGGCATCTCGGTTAACACTTCGACCTGCGAGAGGTCGATTGCACCGACTCTGGGGGAACCTACGCCAAACGGAAGAGAAGTCGAGCCACCACCTGAACCTCCGATTGAGAAGGGAAGGGAAGACCTACGAGCCTGCTCTTCACGGTCGTGAACTTGCAAGTGGTCGATGCCTTTCATCGACTCTGTGAGGGAATCCATCCCTGGCAAGGAACCTGTGGGTACTATCGCACCCTCCGTTGCTGAGACCTCCGCTTCACTGGAGACGCGGCTACCACATGAAGGGCAGGCAGCAGTGCCGCCGAACACCAAGCCACAGGCATCGCACTCTTGCATCATTCTGCCTGTTGCAGGCGACCCCTTTCATGCTACCGTCGATAAGATTCAACGCGCTCAGCATGCTTTGACCATGGCGAGGCCTCTGACTCGCAGCACCACAAACCTCGTACAGGTACGAGGTCATGCATACAGTATGTCGTAGAAGAGCATCACGAAGATGGATGCTATGATGCAGGTGATGAACATCACAGGAGTTCCAACCTTCGCCCATTCCTTGGTGGTTATTGGGCGAGGGCCACGCTCACTGATTGCTACTGTCATGACATTGGCAGATGAACCAATTGGGGTTGCGTTGCCACCAAATCCAGCACCCAGGGCGAGTGCCCAAAGAAGGGGTTCTGGGCTCAGTGAACCGTTGCTTGCTTCGGTGATACTGAATATTACCGGAATCATCGCTGCGGTGAATGGAATGTTGTCAATCAGTGCACTGGCTATCGCAGATACCCAAATGATTGCAATTGCTAACATCACTTCATCGTGGCCAAAGTTGTCGAATATCCAGTTAGCTACTTGATCCAGATAACCTACATGACCGACAGCACCGACCAGTATGAACAGACCCGCAAAGAACAGGAGAGCCTGCCACTCAACCTTGTCAATGACATCGTTGAGGAAGCCTTCCCTGAGTTCTTCCTCCTTAGGCCTGCAGAGAGCGAGTACAAGACCAGCACCCGAGAGAGAGATGGCGTGAATGCCCATCTCCATGTGGAATGCGTCAGCGGCTATCCCGTGCAACGAGAATGCAGCAACAGTCAGACCTAGTACGCCAAGAGTGGTCATCATCATCCTCGGGTCATCGATAGCATCCCACTCATCCTGCTCAAGGATTTCTTCAACATGGGCTGGCTTCTCTTCAATCCACTCTCTATAGTACCAGCGAAGATATCCTAGGGTGCAGCCCCAAGCGATAAAAGTCAATATTCCAAGGTGTAGCAAGAAGCCATTGAAGTCGAATCCAGCTAGATTGTACTCGGCAGCCTTGGCTGCAATCATAACATTAGGCGGGTCGCCAACCATCGAAGCGACACCGCCTGTATCGGAAAGAATAGCCTCGGCAAGTAGTGGAGGGATTGGATTAATCTCCAGCTTCTGGCACATTTTGAGAGTCACAGGCGCGATTATGATGATGGCAGTGACATTGTCGATGAACAGGGAAATAACGGTGGTGAAGGTTCCGAGGTAAACAACCAACATCCATGGATCACCCTTGGACAACTTGGTAGCCTTGATAGCAACATACTCGAAGAATCCACAATATTCGAGTATGGATGCGAAGACCATCATCCCAAGTAGAAGCCCTATCACTTCAAACTCAATCCAATGCAACATCTCCTCTTCTAGATGATGACCAGCCTCTAGGTGGAAGGCACCGGTGAATTTGCCTACGAACAAGATTAGCACACAACCCAACCATGCTGCGATTGTACGGTGTAACTTCTCGGAGAGAATCAACGCGAACGACGCGATGAATATCAGCAGAATCATTACCTTCGGTTCCATAGAGGTATGGCGTTAACAATCCCTTCTTTATCTTCACCGTTGTTCGATGAAGGAAAACTCATTCCTCTGAGTTCATGGAAAGTCCCGAATTCCCTAGAACTTCCTCGGTCGCGATTGGTAATAACTCCTCAAAAGCCTCCTCTGGTAAAGACTCGGTTTCGATATCACCCTCCTCTATACTGGAGAGCTCGATGCCCTCCTTCGAGTGCTCCGACTGAGAGAGTGCCTCGTCCAATCTCTTCAATGCCTTGTGGGCAATCTTAGCTGATATGGTGCCTCTCCTCTCTTCTTGCCGTAACGCATCGATTTGTGCTAGTAGAAGTTCCCTCCTCGCGTTCTCGATTCTTCCCGCGTGAACCCTACTAGACTCGGAGAGAGTCAGAATCCTTGACTCAGCGTTCTTCTGTTCGGAGACGAACTTCTCAGAGAGTATGTCATGGTCAGACTGGCTGATTAGACCTTGGTGCTTCATCTCAGAAAGGCGGCGTAGGGCGGCCTTACTTCCAACAACATCAGCCACAGCCACCTCGTAATCTCGCTCGTCGTCTGCCATCACGCCAACAATTCCCAACTTCGTGAGTAAGGGCTTCATCGTGAGACCTTGCACAATAAGCGTCCAGAAGACGACGGCGAATCCCATTACGACCATCGCGTGGTAGACATCCTCTGGGATGAAAACAGGTTGCGCATGACCGGCCAATGTAACTCCGTCATGCACAATGTGTGAAAGGATAAGGAGGAGCGCTATCGGTATCGAACCTCGAAGCCCCCCCCAATACATGGCGATCTGCCAACTTCCGGAGATGGGTTGCTGACGGGACATATTCGACAAGGTAGTCAATGGGAATACCACCAACCTAGCAAGCAGGGCAGCGCCGATAGCGATGGCAGACAGTGTCGCGACATGGCTGCCACTAATCAGGACAGACTGTAACTCGTATCCAATGACAAGGAACAGGATGCTGTTGATTAGGAAGGCAACTATCTCCCAGAAGTGATGTAATCCGATACGAGCGGTGGCCGTCATCCCGTGATGTATACCATGATTACCAACCAACAAACCGGCAACCACCACCGCAATGACACCGCTACCGTGCATAATCTCAGCTAGCATGAAGGTGCCAAAAGCGAGAGCCACTGTAACCGATATCTCGACGAGATGATCCTCTGTCTGTCGCATGACCCAGTTCGCTCCACCCCCTAGTACCAATCCGACAATAACGCCTATCGAGACGACCTTGAGGAACGACCCGATACCCTCAGTTAGCAGACCTGTAGTTGAAAGATCACCTCCTGCGAGTAGAATCAAGGTCGATGCTAGGATGATGTTGAACACGACTATGGCTGTACCATCGTTGAACAGGGACTCACCCTCAATCAACACTGCCATCCTCTTCGGCGCACCGAGATTCTTGACCAAAGCTAGTACGCTAACCGGGTCGGTGGCTGCCATAATGGAACCTATCAAAAGGCCATAGGCCAGACCCAATGACTCATCTGGCCAAACCAATTTCCAACAAATAACTCCGATTATGGCGGTATTCAACAGAACACCGGGGATTGCAAGAAGAGATATTGGGCGCCAGTTCGACTTCAGTTTGTCAATATGCATCGCAGAAGCGCCTTCAAACAGCAAGGGAGGAAGGAGAATGAAGAGAATCAATTCTGCAGATAGCAAACCACCATCTGGTTGCAATCCTGATATTAACGAATCACCTAGCCAACCCAAGACAAGACCTACAATGACCAGAGCAATCGTGTAGGGTAGTCTCACCCAACGGATAACCAAGGCCACTAGTAGGGCTAAAATCAGAGAACCAATCAAGCCCTCAAGCCAGAGCGGAGGTATTGCTGACATTGTCACGCCGACCTAGGTGGTGATGTTCAACTTGCCGTCGTCACTTACGCCAGAATACAGCGACATTGCCCCTCATCAATACGAGCGTTGCACCGACAGTGGCAGCCAACGAATCCCACACTTGCCGGCGCTCTTCTGCCGTCTCGGCAAGACCTCTGTTTACCTTCGCCTTTACCAATTCACGAGTACCTAACTGGGAATCCAACTCTTTGAACACAGCTTCAGTCAGGCCTGACTTACCCAACCTGATGGTCACAATCAACGAGGGATCAACAGCTCGCAACCTGATTCTTTCTGGAACCTCACTCATCGACGCAACCCCCCCGACGGCCTACGATTTACTCTCCCGCACTCATCGCAGGTTACCAACAGAACAGTATTCCGCACACGTACAGTGCATGACTTCCCTGGTATAAGCGACTTATTGCAATCCCTACATATCCAAGTTCGCCTTCCATTAGGCAAGCCTAGACGATGTCTCTTCGATAACCGAATCATGTCCCTTGCAGCGACATCCTTGACCTTGGTAGAACTGTTTCCAGAGAGTATCGCCTCAAGATGCTCCATGGACTCAGTAGCACGGGCGCGGCGAAGCCTCGCCCTCCTTACCGATCTCTTTCTGCCCACTCTCAACTCACCTAGGATTGAACGAGCAGAGCCGAGATTTCCTCTTGCACTGCTGCGATGGCTTGGTTGCCATTGACTGAACTCAGTATCCCTGCCTCCGAGTACCAAGACTTGAGTGGACTTGTCTGACCGTGGTAGGCTGAAAGGCGGGTCCTCACCGCCTCTTCATTGTCATCCTTCCTCTGGACAAGGCGCCCTTGGATTAACTCCGGTGCTGGCTTGAATTTGACATGATAGATTTGACCGGTCTCTGGATCCATCCTACGGCCCACGATTCGCTCTACGATGGACTCGTCGGGAACCTCAATCGAAATCACTAGTGATATGTCTGCTATCTTTTCTAGCGCTTCTGCTTGCGGAATGGTTCTTGGGAAGCCATCGAACAGAACTCCGCCAGCTGCATCGGTTTGTGTTAGTCTCTCCTCAATCAATCCGATGATGATGCTATCTGGAACCAATTCACCTGCCTCCATGTAGCCCTTTGCCTCCATACCAAGATCTGTGCCTTGTGCCACCGCTGCCCGTAGCATATCTCCAGTCGAAACCTGTGGTTTCCCAGTCGATTCGACTATTGCATCCGCTTGCGTTCCCTTTCCTGCCCCAGGGGGACCGAACAGGACTATCGAACCACTCATGGTCGAACCGAGTCGACTCTTGTGGATAAGGACAGCGACTGACCTAGGGTCACCATCAATTGAGAGGTGGAGAGCCCGGCGGCGGAGGTGGTGCACCCTTCGGAGCAGGGGGCAAACCGAGAGGAGGGGGCGGATTACCCGCTGGAGCCACAGGACCAAGAGGACCCGGAGCGGAGTCTGCTAAGGCTGCGGCAATCTCTGCAGAACTCACCGAACCAGACACCATGTCGTCCTCTTGGAGTCCAGTGTCTAGCGCCGCATCCCTTCTCTGCTCAACTGAGCCAAGAGACATTGAATCAGCAGCCAAAATATCCTCGCCAGCGTCATATTGTGAACCACCTCTACGAAGCACGAGAACGGCGGCAACGAGTCCACTTAAGATCAGAAATGCGGCTATTCCAACCACCCATATC
>CAXFCF010000056.1:0-6506 GCA_964000875.1 uncultured Candidatus Poseidoniales archaeon | reverse complement strand
CAGTTCGGCCATACCCTTCAACGAGACGGCCGTCGATTTGAACATCAGATTCCAACTAACATGGCTGTTTGAGGAATCTTGGGACACTGATGGGGTTGACACATTCATCCCGGTGGTGGAAGTCGAGGATTGGCCTTGCCATGAGGATGAGACCGACTCATGTTTCACGCATCGCAATGGTTTGGGCAACGATCGTTGGAGCTTGGACAACGACCTCCGTTTCGACCTATCTCCTGGGCACTTCACTGCGATCGATCTTGCCACGGGAAGGAACCTGTTCAACGGTGGCGAAGAGCAGGAGACAATTGCTGCAGGACAAGTAGTCAGGGTTCATGGTCGAATTCTGTTCAGTGAAGACCAGACTCCCGCTCCAGAGGGTGCGTTCGATATTGTGGTCGGGAATTTGGAGATCGAGTGGTCTGCAGTTCCAAGAGATGATGGTGAATTCACTCTAGACATCCTCGTCCCCAATGTAAGAAGTGGCCATCTCGACATGCTGGCTTGGTTGGACAACCTACCAGGCTTGGCTTCTGATGAGACAGAAGAAGATGAGAGGCCGCGTATCCTTCTCGAAGTCGATGGTAATTCGCCACAAATCAATGCAATAACGCCAAGTGGAGACATACCAATCACCAATGCGGGAGCGATTTCCGTATTCATCAACACTAGTGATGACCAAGGCTTCGTCCCGGAGAGGCCAGCTGTAATCCATTACAAAATTAAGGCGGGCGAGTCCGAAGTAGCTCGAGGTTCGCAGGTTCTTGGGACTCTTCTGGAGCAGTACGGTTATGGGCATTGGACTGGGGTCGTCGACCTGACCGATGGTGGAGTGCTAGAGCTGTTGCCGGGATATGTGGTGGATGTATGGATCACGGGATCCGATGCTGCAGGTAACCCATACGATTCTTCCAACAACACAGAGAATACACCACTTGCTACCTGGATGATTCTTCGAGTCGGCCCGACGGTGGATGCATACGAGATGGACTACCGCTGGTCAGACGCTACTCCTGAATCAGGAGATAATGTCACCTTGACTGTAAGTGGTACCAACCAGAACTCAGAGGAGGGTACGCTTACCTTCGCTCTGCAACAGCGAACCAAGGACGGAGACTGGGTAGATGTCCACAACGCATCGACTGATAGCCTACTCCGTGCTGACGGTGATTTCGTCGCTGAGATTGTCATCGAGGCTTCTGAAGTCACAGAGGAGACTGTTGAGAGATATCGATTGGTCGTTAAGGACGGCCATGTTATCCTCGAGAGGACTTCGCTTGACCCATTAGTTGTTCAGCCCAAGGTTGCTAGGGACGGCGCTGCGCTATCCGAGCAATTTACCGAGAGGACGGGGACAGTGTTTCTCTACATCGCATTCATGGTCTCGCTGATTGCAATCGTCGTACTAATTGTTCTCAATCGTCAACTTTCTGCCGCTGAGCCTCCACTCGATCTAAGTGACCAGACGCTCACTGTTCAGGAGCAACTAGACTCACCGGCACCACCGCCACCTGGCTTCGATCCTAACGCATCACCACCTCCGCCTGCTGGCTTCGACCCCAACGCATCACCACCTCCACCTGCTGGCTTCGATCCCAACGCATCACCACCTCCACCTGCTGGCTTCGATCCTAACGCGCAAATGCCTGAGCCTACGCCACAACCAGAGATTCCACAGGTGGAAGAGCCCGCTTCAAACGAGGCTGCGTGGACTGATGAGCAGCTCCTTGCCAACGGATGGACCAGGGAGCAGATCGCCACATGGAAGGCAGAGCAGCAAGCTATCCCACAAGAAGAGGCTCCGGTAGAAGTCGAGAAAGAAAAGCCTCAACAAGTTCTCAAACCCGTCTATGAAGAGGTCGCACAACCGACCTCTAACTCAACGGAATTGCCTTCCAACCACCCTGCCGCCGGATACAAATTCTCTGAATCCGTCGTATCAGATGTGATGGCCAAACATGGTATCGATGACTATCAAGCCTTCATGAAACATGCCATTGAGTTCGATACAAACGGCAACAACTACCTCAGCGGCGATGAGCTGAAGGCGGCTGCCGAGGCATGGGAAAACTGATCCAAGGAGTTGAGTCTACCCCATGTCGGGCGAAGAGGGCATACCCCCTGGGAAAGACGCACCCACGGAAGAGAAGCTCCTCTTTCTTCAGGAACAGGCAGTCGGATTCGTCACGAAGTACAATGTCCCATTGATTGAGGTATCTTTGGTCATCTCGAAGTACATCAGGATACTTGTCGAGAGTCTGGAGGTGGCTGCTGAGGAGTATGGTGAGTCACTCCCAGACGAGGTGTTCAGGTCTTCCGGACCGAATTCCCCACTGGGTGAGTCGAATATCAGTATGGATCTTGAGAAGGTACTCGGGATGGTCGATCATGACAGAATGGACATCCTCGATACGATTCTACGAGTGGTCATGACCGAAACCCAACTGCCTAACTTCACTGCATTGGGATTCCTCAGAGAGTGGGAGGGACTTGTGCGTAATCAACTGGCGAAGGTCGAGTCACCAGGACAACTGTTCTCGCCGTTTGAGTTCCCTGAAGGGTTCTAGGCGTACGAATAGTCATCCGCTACGGTTAGCATAGCTGTCTGATAGGCGTCGAATAGCGACCAGAGGTAAAGAAGCGGCCAGAGCAGGCAGAACAACAGAGGTATCTGCAAGGCGAACCAATCGAACGCCTTCGAGTGTTGCCGGTTGAAGTGTTGACCAAGGAATAGGAACGGTACCAAGGCTAGAATCAGGGCAATCAGGGGTTTCAGTGCCCCCCAAGGACCAACTCCTCCGGTAATCTCGTTGAGGATGACGAGAACTATGTGAAAAGGCCTCTGCCACTTGGGAGAGTTCTCCAGCCTCTCGGCCAAAGAGTCTCCAAGAGACTTGTTCTCCTCTGTTGCCATGATGCTACCTCCTGTCTCCGCTCTTTGAGTCAACCGGTCAAACACTGCTCATGTCAGTCGAATACCTCTATTTCCCTCTCATTCCGAATCATCCTGTGCCAATGTAGGGCGAGTAGTGCCATCGAGCCAGCCAATATTAGGACGACCAGAGAGAAAGGCACACCGCTACGTGTCGCTAAGCCGCTTTCCATTCGTTGTAACTCAAACCAGACGCCGACAGTGACTGGAGATGCCACCATCATGGTGAAAACGCGTCTCTTGCGTGCTGAATCGCTTTGTTCGGAGAACTCCTTGGGTCCGATTCCAAGTCCGAGAAGCCCCCTCAACCAAAGGGGCAAGAGTCTCTTGAAGTCGTTTAGGGATAGGGCACACAACCAGAGTATCGCTCCGCAAGCGACCAGTAGGGGGTTGACAGCCCCAATGTCCCATTGAGACACACTGAAACCAGTCACAGCATCGGATAACCCGATTGCAATCGAGGTGATTGACACGGCATATAGCAAGCCGTCGGCGAGAAGTAGTCCAACATCAGCAGTAGCCTCTCCTTTTACAGAGGCAAATCTCTCTCTTGACTGGTCGAGAGAGAGCGCTTCGATTTCATCCATGTTGTTGCTGTGTGCCACGGCAGATAATTCATGTTCCGGTGCCGCGGCCAACAACTGAGGGAAATCGTGACCCATACAGTCTGGCTCACCGGCTTCGAGCCGTTCGGCAATCATGAGGTGAATGTCTCTAGTCAAGTGGCGCTTGAATTGGATGGTTACTCAGGGGTCATAGAACTTGGTGAAGCCAAAGGCAACTATGCTGCTGAGGAGCGTTCTTCGAGCATCGTGATTCACAGCAAAGTACTGCCTGTAGACGAAGCAGGTAGCCTCGACACAACACATCGTCTAGAAGAGGAGATTCCAGCCGCAATCATCCATTTGGGGCTGGCGGAGAATCGTAAATTAGTGTCAGTTGAGACCCTGTCGGTTAATTCGTTGGAGTTCAAGATTCCAGACAATTCGGGTAGAAAGGTAGAGTCCGGAAGAATCACGGATTCTGGGCGTGATTTACTCCACTCGACAGCTCCGATTAATCTCATCATGGCTGAATCTGACGGAGATCCGCGTATCGTACGCAGTGACGATGCGGGTAGGTTCGTCTGCAACGAGATCTACTTCCGAACCCTCGAAGCAGTGGAGGGTGCTCAGATCAAGGATCGCCACGGGCGAGCGCTCCCAGTCGTATTCGTCCACTTACCTCCTCCCGAAGAGATACCCTTTGAGGAGCAGGTTGAGATTGTGAGGCGTATAGCGGGTATCGTCGTCCAGCGTCCTAGCGTGCCGGTTGTTGGTGGCTTGCTCAGGGACTCCGAAGGACGATTGATGGCGGCAAGACGTGCTCCTCACGAGTTCATGGGCGGTTACTGGGAATTCCCTGGAGGTAAGGTCGAGTCCGGTGAGTCATTTGAGGAAGCAATAGTCAGGGAGTTCATGGAGGAGTTCAGTTGGTCCATTAAACCGCTCTCGATTTGCGAGAGGTTCTCCCACGCATGGCCAGAGATGGTTGTCCACCTGACATTTTTTGTCTGTGAGCCGGATGGAGAGTTGCCTGATGCTGTACTGACCTCACATGATGAGTACCGCTGGCTTGCCGACGAGGAGTTGGATAGCGTCAACTGGTTACCGCCGGATATTGAGTTCGTACAGAGAATAATGACAATTGGTGCTTCAAACCTCTGATTTCTTGACGGGATTTCCCTCTTTGTCAAACCATTCGCTTACACTACCATCTCTATCCATCTTGAACTCATCATCGATGGTTCGTGGCACGGAATCTCTTCCTGGATGGTGGGTTACATCCTCAATCCAAGAGGGTAGGTCATCACCTCTCAATGTCACTTCGATGACTCCACCGAGGCTCTTCTCACCAGGTAGGACGAAGGCCACCTTGCCAGCCAGTGCGGCTTGTCTAGATACATGGAAACGGGTAGTTCCGTGAGATTTACCCAACTCTCGCGACATGGCGTCCATAGCTGTGTCAAGGATTCTCTGTTTCGATAGATGCTCTAGGAATGTCTCGATGTCCACCGAGTCGTACTCCAACTCCCTTGTTCCTGATTCGTGTGGAAACGATTTCGATCCAAAAACGGATTCAGGTATGGATGGGAACAGTTTGCGTATTGATTCTAGGACGAGGCTAGCATCCTCCGATGCCGCAATCGTAGATCTGAGAGAGACTTCGACCCCTTGCACGAATCATCGTCCAGTCCCATAGTCATCAAACCTGCCTATCTGAAGTGACAACCTTCACGGTCTTCTGATGGTTGCCAAGATGTGATGGACCCCTCTGAGGCCTTCGTGACGACCGTCATCCCGACGTTCGAAGAGGCGGAGTTTATCGATAGATGTCTCACATCTCTAATGGAGCAGACTTGGCCTTCCGACCGCCATTCGATACTGGTTGTGGACGGAGGTAGCAAGGATGCTACGCGAACGATTGTCGAGCGTCTTGCTAAGGAGAGTGCGGACTCAGGAGGTGTGGAGATTAGTTTGATCGACAACCCAGAAAGGTATGTTCCACAAGCAAGGAACTTGGCGATGAAACAGCTTCCCGAACAGACTACCCATGTCTTCGAGATGATTGGACATGTCTGGCTTCCTCGTGATCACATAGAGAAGAGGATGCAGGGACTTGAAGAGATAGTCTCTGATTCGCCTGGTAAGGTCGCAGGTGTCGGGACTTTGGTGTGTGAGAGCGACGAGAAGTTGCCAATGGTAGGTCGCTGGGTCGAGGCTACTTTGCAGAATCCAATGGGTGCTGGAAGGGGGCAGTTTTGCCAGTTCTCTGGTAGGGAGAGGACAATGATTTCTCCCTTCACCATCTACCGTAAAGAGGCACTGGAATCCATCGAGGGGTATGATGAGCGATTCATCACAACTCAGGATTCAGAACTGAACATGAGGCTCATCGATTCGGGATGGGAACTTTGGAGAAGCGATGACTCCAGCTGCCGCATGGCAAAGCGGCGCGATTTGTTAGGTTGGATTCGTTTTGGTCACAGGTATGGATTCTGGAGGACAAAACACCTGAGGATGCGCCCAAGCCGCGCTTCACCACTGGAGTTCCTGCCATGGATTGGATTGCTTCTCACTCTAGGACTTCTGTTCATCGATGTGCAAGCTATCCCAGAGAATTCGTGGATGGTTCCTGTCGTACTATACATTTCTGTTCTACTCATTCATGGTTTGATAGAGTGTGTCAGCCGGAGGCAACCTTCGTTGTTGTTCGGAGTTCCGTTGATGCTATTCCTTCTACACACCTCTTTCAGTATCGGGTTGCTTGACGGTATGGTTCGCAAAGGGCGAGCCCCAAGAGATCGTGTCAATTGAAGTAAGAGGGTAACGATGCAACATTCAATAATATTCACCGCGTACGATTAATGTGACCAAGCGTTTAGACTCGATGGACAAATATCTCAACAAAGGAGAGAAATTGGCCGAAGAATTCCCCGAAGAATCATTGAACAGTTTACGAAAATTTTGGGAAGTCGTGCTCAATGAATTGGGTGAGAGATTTGATTGTAAAAGTGATCAAAATCAAATTACATTTG
>CAXFCF010000055.1:0-6569 GCA_964000875.1 uncultured Candidatus Poseidoniales archaeon | reverse complement strand
TGGCTCCGGCTCTGGCTCTGGCTCCGGCTCTGGCTCTGGCTCCGGTTCAGGCTCAGGTTCGGTAACCGTCTCCCCACTTGAGGGATTTCGGACTGCTGCTGCATACTGCTCTTCGAATGAGGATATCTGTTCTTCTGACCATCCTTGTGAGCGCCCCCATTCGTATACCTGTTCGGTCGACCATGCCTCTTCCTCCAACTCTTGTTCAACCTGGGGTGACTGCTGTTCATCAGTTGCAATTTGCTCAGATTGAACAGGTTCTTGCGATTCCTTTTGAGCCTTGGAGGCAACCAAGCCGGAAGCGTATCCCGATTGCCCTTGGGCGCCTTGGTAGGCACCCCAATACGGGTTAGTGTTGGATGTTCCTGATTGGTATGCCCTCATGGCTGCCATGCGAGATTTCCGCGACGGCTTGTATCCAGCCATCTTGTCAACCACCTTTGACTTGGATAAAGAAGAACCAGACTTTGATTCACCGAAGTGGTGATCGAGCGCCTTCTCCTCCATACGCTTGCGCTTCAACAACATGATGAGCATCAGAACGAAGGCGAGTACAACCGCAATGATTGCCGTCCACAAAGTGGTAGCCATGTTTGAATCGCCGAAGGCACGGAACGGGTCTGGATCGACATCGAGATATGCCTCACCCTTCAACGAATCGTAGTAGATGTCAATCTTCTGCTGCGAGCCCGAGTTCTTGATTGACAGATTCCAAGTCGCTCCCTCTACATGTCCGAAGGTACCAATGTTAGTAGAGAAGGAAACCTTCTCAGGATCAACTTCGAGTTGGTTACCACCGAAGTCATGGAGAATAACCTCGAGACTCACCACCTCTCCCGTCTTTGCCTCGGACTCACTCATTCTCACTTGCATGGAAGCAGGGTCGCCCTTGGTGACTACGATGTTATAGGATCCTGTGGAAAGCCCAGAACGGAAAACGAGAGCATGGGAGCCTTCATTCAATCCCATTACTCGATAATGACCCGGTTTACTGCCATTGGCAATCTCGACAGACCCGAAAGGCACTTGCCAAACCACATCAGCCCCGAAGTCGTTGCCGTCGAGGTCAGTTGCGTTAGTGTACAAATCAACTACCTCGCCACTCCTTACCACGGTGGCACTCTGTGACAATGTTCTAACAGTGTGAGGCACACCTGGTTCAACTTGGATGCCTATCGACGAAAAGACTCCAGCCGCATCCACGGTGACTGAGTAGAATCCTGAATGAACGGGGTACCAAACGCCTCCCGTGGAACGAATATCGCTAGTCAGGTCGTCCTCCACACCTTCATGATCGAAGGTCCAATTCAACTCAACAGCAGCTACCTCGTTGCCATCTTCATCGTAAAAACTAGGGGAAAAATCAAATTGATCATCCGCGGAGAGAATGATACCATCACCCTCTAAATCGATTCGGGCGAGTGAACCGGGAATGACTTGTAGATTCAGATAGGCTGTCTGAGATGATTCGTTGGTAGCGTGTTCCGCTCTAATAGTCCAGTTACCGACCAAGCGAGCCTCAAACGAAGCGCTACCATCGGTCGGTACCAACCATGGGGACGCCATAGGTTCCATCACAGACCATACTCCATCGACCTGCCAACGATTGCCCTTGTTGTCCTCAGCAAGCAGAGTGAGTGGTGCCACATCATCAGCGCTGATGATTTCAGAAGTGGTCTCAATCAGAATCCTATCTACTGCTCCATGCATAACATCGATGGTGCCATTCGCCCAATATCCACCGACCTGCACCCCTACCTGCCAAGTTCCCTCTCGGCGAGGCAACCAATCGACCCCTCGATTGGTCATCTGGAAATTGCCGTCTTCAGCTGTCCAGTTAGCGAGGGGAATTCTCACTGGGACAGAGTTACCCATGACATCGTTCCAAAGTACGACGAGCTCGACTGGTTCGTCAGCTGGATGGGTTCCGTTGGGCACAATGAGATTGATTGATGAAAGTGTACCGGGATTCACTGTGACATATGTGGTTCCTGTTGCACCTTGAGTGCTGTTGGCATCGATACGCCAAGTCCCTACCTCTTGGCCAGTGTACACACCTACTGCATCTATGGAACCCTTCTCGGCCGTCCATGCGATGGCTCCTGCCGAGCCCGATGGAAGTTCGTTACCTTGAGAATCGGTGATGATGAATGTCAAGGGAACCTGCTCACCAGCGGAGACTGTGAAGTTGCCAGAGAACACGAGGTTGCTGGGCGACCCAGGGTCTACGGCTATGGTAGCAGTCTGGTACATCGATTGCCAAGAAACCGTGACACTGTCTTCTCCGACCTCTGAGGGTGTGTAGTGTCCCGTCTGATTCACTGATCCTTTGGCTGAATGCCATGAAAGTGCTGCGCTGGTTACCTCGTTACCCTTGGAATCAACAATGGAGGCGTTGAACTGGAAAGTCTCGTCAAGTCGCAAGTTCGCTTGCTTGGGATCTATATCGAGTGAAATCGGTGTACCGGGGATAACCTCTACATCTATGTTTGAAGAAACACCATCCACGGCTCCAATTATTGTGGTCATACCAGTAATGTCTGGAGTGTATATACCACCTGTAGAAATCGAGCCGCTGGTAGACGACCAAGTCGTGGATGAAGAAGTGACAACACCGGCCTCGGAGCGCCCGTTGGCCTGCAGCAGCAACTGGTTGTCTGCATCCAATCTATGAGGTGGTTTTACCGAAATATCGACCCAACTGGTTGAGGAAGAGATAGGAGTGGAACCCCAAGCATATGTTACATTGAAGTGAGGTCTATCCGAATTGAATTGATACTCGCTAGAGTAGAATTTAGCCCAATCCTCACCCCATGCAGGGCCTGAAACAAGGACACTGACCGTGGAATCGGCTCCCGAACGATAACCATCCAAAGCCACCAGAAAGGAGTTTGTCACATCGAGTTCCACCCATGATGAGTTGGCTCCCAGCGTCTGACTACCAGAGTGTCCACCCGAGTCGCCTAAACCCATAGCTCCACCTTCCGACCAGTCGTTCCAAGTAGTGGAAGAATCTACCCAATCCTGTGAGTAGCATACCCATGAATGCAACTCCGGCGTCCCAGACTGAGCTTTCACCCGTAGAGCCAAGGTCGCAGACTGGATGGTTACATTCGAGGGCATACCGGTTCTATCCAACTCCATAGCCAACAGACTAGTCCATCTAGTCGCTCCGGATGTAGAGTAGCCGACACGTAACTCCTCCTCCGCACCTCTTGGAGTATCGGCTGTAGCCGCACCTAGCCAAGTGTCCCTGATCCCGTTTGAGCCGCTGGTTCCTATCCAGAATGACTGAGTAACCGTCCCATCGGGGTTATTGGTCGTCGAATCATCGTTGGGCGCAGGAGATTCGGAGGCACGGAAACTGCTTTTTTCGCCATCAAATGTACATTCCGTGGCAATCTGGGTGAATGGTACTGCCAGTAGGCAGAGCACCAGAAGCATTGCTCGGAAGGCACGGGACATGGCGACGCCTCGACTGGGAGGCATACACTCGTTCATCAAGTCAACGCTGTCATCCTCGCGTAGCGAGGATGGATAAACGCTTGGAAATCAGTCTTCCCAAACTTCCCAATCATCCATGTCGACGGAACGATACCACCAGACGCCGGATTCATCTTCCCACCATTCAGTTCCGTCCTCATCAACCGATATGTCTGCATCCTGGCCGCCACCATCGTCGTATGACTCCTCGGCGGCCGGCTCGACATACTCCTCGTCTTCATACGACTCCTCGTAATCGCCACCTGCACCATCATCGATGTAGTCCTCGTCCACATAGTCATCATAGTCGTCGTAGTCGTCATCGTCGCTGACTCTTCTTAGCAGCACGACCAACACGACAATCACGCCGAGAACTATCAAACCGAGCAGCCCAGCACCGACATAGTACAGGGTTCCACCTTCTTCGAAGAATCCGAAGAGTGTCTGCTCGACCACGATGTCCTGTGAGTCAGACTTCTCAAGAGCAACCACTGTGATCTTGGAAGTCCCTTGATCTACCATGTAGACAGTCCATTGCGAGTCCGAGACCTTGTTCATTATGTGCTTCTCTCCACCATGGTAAAGTACAGCAGATGGTGGTACTGAAATCTCGTTACCAAAGGCATCAAACGCCCTGACATCGATAGTTATCGTGTCCTGCTGACTGACAGTCAAACCGGGACTGATTGTCATCTCAAGAGAGTCGAGGGGCGCTGCGTCCACCGTTACTGCCCACTCATCGAATAGACCGGTTTCATCGTGGATGTAGACGAGCGTGTAGTCACCAGCTACCGTGCCTGCCCAAGTGTAGGTACCCTGATCCTCCTCCGCTGTGAAGTAGGATGCATCGCTTCCAGACCATGAGACATCGATGGAGAACTCGTTACCATCAGCGTCAGTAGCCGTGATGATAGCAGATAGTGAAGCACCCGCAACCAATCGATCACCACTTGCTACCTTGTGTAGTACTGCTGCTTCACCGTGGCTCACGGTCACCTCAATCATTGCTTGGTATGACCCTTCCATAGCACAGATGTACCAGAGACCCTCATCGCTAGCCTCCCAGACATATTCGCTGGATTGCATCGAACTGGTAATCTCATTGCCCCAGTCGATACAACCAGAAGGCCTCTGTGTGGGGCTATTACCATCCCAAGTAAACCAGCGCAAGCCATCCGTTGGTAGGAGGTTGGAGTTCTGATCACGAGTCACGGGTTGTAGTGACACAGAATCGTCGGCAGTTACCGAGGAACCCTGTCCAGAGAGCGTTATGCTTGCTAGCGCACCCGCTTCTACATCGAAGGAAATCGAGTCTTGGAACGCCTGGCTGCCTTCGTGAATGTAGGTCGCCTCGATGGTCCATGTGCCTACGGTTACAGCTTGGAAGTCAGCATCAGCAGAGGATGCGGAAAGCCAATTCTGATCTGCCATCGGCTGAGTTATCTCCCATGTTTCGATAATAGCCTCCCATTCATTGCCGAACTGATCGAAGTTGTAGGCGTCGATATTCGCCAATTGGCCAGATATCAAGGTCGGTCCATCGCTGGAACGAATATCTATTCCGACAGCCTCACCATGATTGACAGAGATGAATACACGGGTTGTGACACCCTCCATTGTGACATCAATCGTCTGGGTTGCGGCTACATTGGGCAACCACTGAACGGGGTCACCCTCTACAATCGTACCATTGGATACTACCCAAGCATTAGCAGGCAGAGTGACTTCCAAGGAGTTGCCTCTGATGTCTATTCTCGTAGTGTTGAATGTGACCGAATCGTCCGCAGTGATGGCGTATGCGGAGGCGTTTACTATCAAGTCGAATATCGCACCGTGAACGGTCTCAGTCGTCGTGTTTACAGACAAACCATAGCCGGTCGTCAATGAGATGTTCCATATGCCAACCTTGTCAGCTGTGTAGACGCCTGTTTGAGTGATGTTACCATCTTCGACTGTCCAGTTGACCGAAAGCAGACGAGATGGAGTGACAGGATTGTCATGCGCGTCATAAGCCGTCCAATTGTAGTCTCTTGTCTCACCGGCAGGAATCGTCTCATAGCCACTAAGAACCAAGTAATCAGGGAGACCCTCATCGACGGTAATCTGCAATGATAGCGTCTGATTCGACCAAGTCACATTGACCCACTGAACTCCCACTTGCCAAGGCATGTAGGTGACCGAAACAATAGGTGTAGTCATGAGGTATCCTTGAGCAATGCTACCGTTCGTGACGGTGAAAGACACCGCTTCACCTGGTACAGGGTTGCCGTTGGCATCCCTGACATCAAACCACATTTCGACCGACTCATCGCTGGTAATTGCCGAGACCATCGGCCCACCGAAGAGTTGGACTGCGTTACCGGGTGACACGCTGATCACATGGGTGACGATAACTCGCCCAAACCTAGCCGAGATGGTCGCATTACCCGTCGAATCCGGAGTGAAAAGGCCATTTGAATCGATGCTACCGTCGGTACAATCCCACTCAACCATCCCTGCGACCGCGTTGTTGTCAACATCCAACAAGGTGGCACTAAACTGCTGACTTGTATCTGCATCAGTGGTAGCGGGCCCTGTCAATGAGATGTTGAATACACTGGTGTAATCAAATTCCAGATATGGCCTGTTAGCCAAATTAGTCGATTCACTGCTAACGATGTTAGCGATGAACTGCGGTGTCCCGCTAGGAACCGGCTGTGGAGTACCAATCAGTACTACGGACAAAGTTCCGTTAACCTGAGCCGAAAGAGCACCGCTGATATCTATGGTTATCCAACCACTCGATAGTGAAGTGACTCGAACTGTGTCGAGAGCGATTACGCCGCGATCGGTTCCCGCACCAAGGCCAGCAGAAGCCCAAGCGTTCCCGAGCGATGCTTGGTTCCAAGTTGCCTGATTCTCCTCGAAATTAGTGTTTAGAACAGCATAGGCCGTGATGTCTAGCCAAGTGGATGTCGGAGCTGATATGCTGTCGAGATAGAGGTTCAACACTCCCGAGTGCGCCCTTGCATCATGGGTCAGTGGAAGTTGTCCCAAGTCTACTTGGTAGATGACTATGCAGTCATAGGTGCTTGAAGGGCCTCCTG
>CAXFCF010000054.1:0-6577 GCA_964000875.1 uncultured Candidatus Poseidoniales archaeon | reverse complement strand
TTCCCGCCGCTTCCCTGCTAGGTCTACCCTATGCTCATGGATTCGCCGAAGATCCATGTATGGAAGTCAACGATGGGGACATGGTTCGCATGAGCTTGACGGACGGAAAGGTCACGCTTGAGGTCTTGTCCAGAACCAGCGACCAGTGAGTGCCGGTTGACCAACATCTTAGCCGAAGCCGCTCTCCGCCTCCATATGCGCTGCATCGTGACTGGAGGAGCCGGCTTCCTAGGGAGCCATCTCTGCGAGGCACTTCTGGCACGTGGCCACCAAGTCTGTGCCGTCGACGATATGTTCCGAGGCAAGAAGGCGAATGTCGAGGACTGCAAACTGATGCCAGACTTCCACTTGGTCATGGGTGACTGCTCTAAGCCAGAGATATTGGAGAAGGCAGAGGAGAAGTTGCGCGGTGTCGATGTCATCTTCCATCTCGCCGCCATAAACGGAACGAAGTACTTCCACGAAAGACCCGACTTAGTCGCTAAGGTCAACATCAACACCACCGACGCTGTGATTGAATTCGCTACCGGTATGGGTTGCAGACTGGTCTTCACTTCAAGTCCAGAAGCGTTCGGCGAGACCGACGAGATGCCATTGGGAACCGGAGCAGCGTCCTACTTCACCAGCGCACACGAACACTTCCGCCACTCGTATGGAGCAAGCAAGTACCTCAACGAGATCCAAGTTCTACACGCGGTAGCAGAGAAGGGACTCGATGCACGGATTGTGCGCCCGTTCAACGCCTATGGGCCACGCCTCCCTGGTAACGAGCACGGGCAAGTAGTCTCGATATTCCTCGACCAATGCGCCTCTGAATCACCAATCACCATACATGGCGACGGTACCCAAACGAGATCATTCACTTGGTACGCTGAGATCGTCGAGGGAATCATTGCTGCCGGTGAGTTGGATCAAGGCCTAGATGGAAGCGATTTGGCAGGAGTATCGTTCAACCTCGGCTCGACCGAAGAGGTGACTGTGAGCGATGTCGCTAATCTCTGTCTCGAGGCTTCGGGTTCTGAAGCCGGGGTCGAGATGGTAGATGGGCATCCCGGTGACTCTAGGCGCAGGTTACCAGATGTCTCCAGCGCTGAAGATGCATTGGGATGGACTAGCACGATGCCAATCAGCGAAGGTATCGCTCTGTGCTGGGCGTGGATGAGCAGCGAGTGATTCCGACCATTGGATTCATAGCCCCCCTCGTTCAGTAGGCGTTGATGGTGGAAGAAGATCGCTTGGAAGCACTCCGAGTAGCGCACTCAGAAGGGATGGAAGCTCGTCCGGACGCAGTCTCGATAAGGGTCGAGGATCACCTCGAACTGATCCATGAACTAATCGAATCTAGAGGTGAGGCGAGGGTGTCAGACATCGCCGACCACCTCTCAGTAGCCCGACCTACTGTGACCAAGATGCTTCAACGAATGGCGGGCGAGGGGTGGGTTCACTACGAACGATACCGCCCCGTCTCCCTTACCAAGAAAGGTGAAGCTCACGCAAGGTGGATGAGGAAGCGTCACGGGGTGCTGGTTCGCTTCCTCAAGGCGATTGGAGTCTCTGAAGAAGTTGCACACTTGGAGACCGAAGGGATAGAACACCACCTGTCTGCCGAGACCATAGAGAGGTTGCAGAGGCTAGCCGAGTTTGAGGAAGCTAACCCTGGAATCATGTATTCTCTAATCGGGTGATGGAATGGACAGATGCTACTCACTTCCTTCAAACGCCATAGTAGGAATGGTTCACCTCCAACCG
Source organism: uncultured Candidatus Poseidoniales archaeon (assembly GCA_964000875.1). Classification (GTDB taxonomy): domain Archaea; phylum Thermoplasmatota; class Poseidoniia; order Poseidoniales; family Thalassarchaeaceae; genus MGIIb-Q1. Next base: position 4,828 of record CAXFCF010000054.1, on the reverse strand, counting down.
CTTCCGGGATCACCGAGGTTTGCAGGTGACCTGGATGAAGTGGAGGCAAAAGCTGTCCAAGATGCGCGCATCCTCGTCGCCGGTGGTGTCGATGCCATCATGGTCGAGAACTTCGGCGACGCTCCCTTTCACGCCACAGAGGTCGAGACAGTGACCGTAGCGGCGATGACTAGAATCGTCTCCAAGTTGATTGACGATGTCACGAGTCAAGAAGGTGTACAGGTCGGAGTAAATGTGCTTCGCAACGACGCTTCAGCGGCACTGTCCATCGCTGCGGCAACCGGCGCTGACTTCATCCGAGTCAATGTCCACACTGGAGCGATGCTGACTGACCAAGGCAGCATCGAAGGAAAGGCAGCGGAGACTCTGAGGCTCAGGAAGAGACTCGGAGTAGATCCTGGCAGCGAACATGCTGTGGGAATCTTCGCCGATGTCGGAGTCAAGCACGCGTCACCCCTTGAATCAGATTGGACTCTGGAGAGGGAGGCGATTGACTGCTGGAAGAGAGGCTTGGCTGACGCCCTGATAGTGAGTGGCTCTGGTACCGGAAGTGGAACCTCCCCCGACGACCTTGCAAGAGTGAGAACCGCGGTTCCAGATTGCAACCTATTGGTTGGCTCTGGAGTTGACGAATCCAACATCAAAGTCGTATCATCGGTAGCTGACGCGATGATTGTAGGCTCATCACTAAAGCCCCAAGGAATCGACTCACCCATCGACCTCGGTGCAGTAAACTCGTTGGTAGAATCACGAAATACCCTGTGAAACGGGTGAGTGATTCACTCCCTAACCTTGAGTGTGCGACTTGCGAGCAACAGTGCGATGAATGCGAATGCTAGGTTGAACGCGAAAGCGGTCTGTATTCCCGTATCGGAAACACCCCAACCTCGTAGCATGATGCTTCTGAACGCCTCTGCAGTCCATGTAGTTGGTAACGCCCAAGAGAAGGGTTGTACAATCGTTGGAAGAGCCTCGACTGGCCACAGAATACCTGACAGAAGCAGGACTGGGAACATGACTGGCATGTTCATCTGCATGGCTTGGAACTCAGAGCGAGCCTTGCTGGAGACTACGAGACCGAAGCACATAGCCGCCCAACCAAGTAGCATTCCTAGGGCGAAGAGGAGAAGGACGCTGCCCTCGATTGTGATGTCGAATCCTAGGGTCGCGATGAGAATGACCACCGCAACCTGACCAACCAGAATGGAGGTGAATGCCGCTAGGTGTCCCAGTAGCACTTCTACCGGTTTGGTGCCAGCTGCGAAGACTCGATCTAGGGTTCCATCGTATCGCTCACCAACGAATGCCATCGTGGTAAGGATGAGACTGAACATGAAGCAAACCATCGTCATTATTCCAGGAGCAAGGAAATCGATGAACGCAGGATCCTTCTGACCGTAGACGGGTTCTGCCATCTCCATAGGCATCGCACCGCCCGAGGACGCCATCGCCTGCATCATTGCATCTCTGACGGTAACCACTATTGTGTTCGAGACCTGTTGGTTGGAGTTGTCCAGATGAAGTTCGAGCGTTCCATTAGGACGTATCAGGAGCGCACCCCACAACTCACCTTCCGCTATCTCTTCACGTGCCTCTTCAACAGTCTCGAACTCAGTGTGAATCAACAGTGATTCCGAATCCTCTAACTCCTCAAGGATGGTCTCTCCAATCAACCCCTGTTGCTCATCGATGACCGCAAAGTCCAGTCCCGAAGGTGCTTGACCAATGGCGATGCCAAAGAGGAGAATCTGGATGGCAGGCATGATGACGATGAATCCGAACATTCGCTTGTCACGCCTTAGGCTGGCGAACTTGCGGGCAGCGATGGCTCCAACCCTGCGGAACTCCATCACGAATCACCTCCACGGCGACATAGCTTGAGGAAAGCCTGCTCCAGCGAACTCGCTCCTTGGGCATCCATCACCGCTTGTGGCGAATCCTCAGCGAGAAGTACTCCCTCACGCATCAGCCCGACCCGGTCGGCTTGGCTCGCCTCATCGATGTAGTGGGTCGTGATGACGATGGTAGTACCCTCGGCCGCTATCTGCCGCAGATGACCCCAGATGCGTGCTCTGAGTTCAGGATCGACACCTACCGTTGGTTCGTCGAGCAGCAGCAATTCTGGCTCATGTAATAGAGCGACTGCGAGGCTGACTCGCCTCCTTTGGCCTCCTGACAACTTGGCAACCTGACGACTCGCTTCTGGTAAATCGAGGAATTCCAATAGCCACTCGCACCTCGCTGCCACATCTTGCTTCGACATACCATGTAGGCGCCCGTGGAAGAGAAGGGTCTCATGAATCGAGAGATCGAAGTAGAGTGCTATCTCCTGCGGCGAGTAACCGACCGCACTCCCTGGGACCAGCGAGCCTTTCGAACCAGGTTCGAGACCGAAAACCTCGATGTTGCCTGATTCGAGAACCAGCCTACCTAAGATGGCCTTGAGAAGTGTGGTCTTGCCACAACCGGAAGGACCCAGCAACCCGTATATCGAACCCTTTTCGACTTGCATGTCGAGTTGTTGCAGAACCTCCACACGACTCTTGCCGGAACCGTAACCCCGCACGACGGAACGCGCATTGATAGTCGAGTTCGAGTCCATGTAAATCGAACACCTATCGGACTACTTCACACTCTCGCCAAGGGAACTCCTGAGAATATCAAGAACCTCTGGAGTGAAGCCCAGTACTGTTGACTCCTCTCCTTCCACTATACTTGCGTACTCCCCCATCGCACCGGCGAGATCGTATGCACCTGCCTTGCCGACCCATGACCGTGATTCGACCAAACCATCGATCTCCGCCTCGCTCAACCGCTTGACTGACACTTCCGCCGAAACGACCGACCCACTTACCGACACTGAACCATCCTGCCAAGAAAGGATGGAGGAACCGGTCCAAACCTTGTGGGTCTTACCCGAAAGGAGGGAGAGCATCTCCCGTGCCTCATCCCCGTCTCTGGGTTGGCCTAGCGCTATGTGTGAGTCTGTAGGAGATTCGACGAGAGTGTCGGAAACGAGTACAGCGATGAGATCGGCTAGGTCATCATACAGCTCATCGATAGCAGCCTCGACCTTACCGTCCAATACATCGAACACTTGATCCTGTACAGTCAACGCTGAATCGCCCTCGCGTTCAACCGCACTCAGTGGCGCATGCGTTAGTTCGACTGCGAGGTCTTCGAACTCCGAAGCGAGTATCTCAGCCCTCCTCGAAGACGCCGAGGCGAGGTGTACACGGGCGGGTTCCATGCACAAACGGCACGGGGAACGAGTTTATCATGCGAACCGGTCTAGCGTGTATGGCGATAGCGATGGGGGCAAGCGGAGAGAGAATTCCAACCTATGTGACCGGACTCGATGAAAGAATGCAAGGCGGCATCCCGAAGGGGCACATCGTGCTGCTTGCCGGTGTCTCTGGTTCGATGAAATCCAGTCTAGGTTTCTCGATGCTCTACAACGCAGTCATGGAAGGCAAGACCTCGGGTATCTATGTCACCTTGGAGCAAGGCAAGGAAAGCCTAGCAAGCCACATGGCTGGAATGGGAATGGATGTCTCCGACCCTAGGGTTCGCAGTCGTATCGCAATCATCGACCTAGCAGACTTGAGGGTTCAACTAGACGCCCAAGGCATGACCGACAGTGTTGATTGGATGGGACAACTCATCAAGCAACTCGCCAGCTACCGCGACAGCATCGGTTTTGAGGTCGTAGTGTTCGACTCCCTAGGTGCGTTCTTCACCCTAACTAAGATGCAAAACCCGAGGGACGAGGTATTCCGGTTCTTCGAAGCAATAAGGAGAATGGATCTAACTGGCCTAGTTATCTGTGAGATGATGGGTGAGGCGAAGAACCAGTATGGTGAGTTCGGAATCGAAGATTACCTGTCCGACGGTGTAATCCATCTGACGATGGAGCGCAGTGGTGACAGCGTCAACAGAAAAATGGCGGTAGTCAAGATGCGACACACCGACCACGTCTTGGGATATCTGCCCTACAAGTGGAACCCAGATGCAAGCAAGTTCACGACGCAGTGATTCAATCACTCTACTGTGACTGATTTTGCCAGATTTCGTGGCTTATCGACATCACAACCGTTGACGACCGCAGTGTGGTATGCAATCAGTTGTAGCGGGACTACGGTCAGTAGTGGACTCAGCACCCTATGAGTCGCTGGAACTGGTATGGAGATGTCCGCCTCGTCAGCGATGTCGTCACCCTCAGTATGAATGAGGATGATCTTTGCACCTCTGGCACGACACTCCTGGATGTTTGACATCGTCTTGTCGCGGAACTTGTCGTCAGGTGCGATGACGACCACTGGACTACCTTCCTCAAGCAAGGCAATCGGACCATGCTTCATCTCACCAGCGGGATAAGCAAGACATGGAATGTAAGCTACTTCCATCAGTTTGAGCGCACCTTCCTTGGCAACCGGGGCAGAGGGGCCACGGCCGAGGAAGAGCACATGCTTGGCATCCTTTACTGCCTCGACAGCGTCCATTATCGGTCCTTGGTTATCCAGGTACGCGGAGATCTGGTTTGGAATCTCATTCAGAGCCATCACAACTTCGCGACCACGAGTCGAGGACAGAGAGTGTGCTCTACCGATTTGAAGAGCGAATATGCTCAGTGCAGCCACCATGTTGGAGAACGCCTTGGTCGAAGCGACGGCTTGCTCTGGACCTGAATGGATGTAGACACCACTCCCACATTGTCTAGCGATGGAAGAACCTACGACATTGACGACTCCCCTCACCTCGCCTCCCTTCAACTGAATCTCCTTGATTGCAGATAACGTGTCAGCAGTCTCACCACTCTGACTAACCG
>CAXFCF010000053.1:0-6582 GCA_964000875.1 uncultured Candidatus Poseidoniales archaeon | reverse complement strand
CGCGCCAGCGATGTTGAAGGTGGAGGTGAAGGGCGAAGAGCAGGCGTCGAAGCACTCATCGAGACGCTTTCCAGCGTACTATCTGAAGGTGGTAGGTGCGCAATCTATCCTGAAGGGATATCGCACCTGATGAGCAAGCCAGCGAAGACCAAGACAGGTCCCGCCAGAATCATGCTCAAAGCACTTCGAAAGGCCGACAAAGAAGGAGTCGCAAGGCCATCTCTCGTCCCAGTAGGACTGCATTACTCCGATGCCCAGACCTTCAGAGAGCGCGCGCTCGTCTCGGTACACCCCCCAATGACACTCCCTCCCCTACCTGGCGAAGAGGGCGCACCGGAAGCCAGCAAAGAGGATGTGGCCGAGTATGGAGCCGAGGTAGCGGCCGATCGAGCGTGGGTAGGAGCGGTAACTGAGACCCTAAGTGTTGAGCTTGAGCGTTCTAGTCATGGGCTCGAAACATGGGAAGACAGGAAGTTGCTATGGCGAACTAGGAGCCTACTCTCAGTACACCGAAACCGGCAGATGGGGCGTACGACACCGGCTACCTATGCTGAGGCGGTACTAGGTGCCAGAAGGACGCGCGCGGCCTGGCTGTGGTTGGTCGATGAAGACCCTAACAAGGCCGCAGAGGTCAGGCAGAGGATGGAATCGCACTCAAAGCGAATGGAGAACTACAACCTACGTGAGCACGAATTGTACGACCGTGATAAACGGCCTGGGCCTATTCATCTGGCTGGAGCGATGGTTCAAATCGTGACCTCTTGGGCACTAATGTTTGGACTCATCACATGGGGGGCTTTGATTGGTTCATGGCCACCCTACCGATTATCACGCCCACTGGCATGGAAAGCAGCAAAGGGAGATGTCGTCTCTTTCGCGACTTACAAGATAGCCTGTGGGTTTGTCTTGTTACCCATCTACTGGATTCTAGTGTCCTTCCCTATAGCATATCTTTTAGCCGCTGAAGCATCCCCTCTATGGAATCTAAACCTATTCGGGATACTCCCTCTTGTGCGACCCTATCTCGTTTCGGTAGGTTGGGTTCCTCTGGCGTTCATACTGATGCCTCTATGGGGCATCGCAGCACGACTGCACCTCAGCCTCTGGAAACGCAGCGTGAAGGCAGTTGGTACACTCAAACGATGGTTCCGATTACGAGCTGGAGGAGTCCCATGGGATGAGTTGGCCGACGAGCAGAGGGCGCTGGCTGTCGAGTTGTCTGGCATCGGCGACGCGTTAGTGCTTCCCGGCGATCCTGATTGGGTACCGCCAGCGACAGGACTCGACGATGATTCAGTTGTTTGTTTGAGGACAGAACCATCAAAGGCGTGACCAGCCTCGTGAGCGACGCTCACAGAGTGAGCGGGTGAGATTGATGTCTGGTTCGATACGGATTCCGATGATTCCGTCAGCACCCCTCGTAGACTGGTCCGCAACAGTCAATGGCAAGGAAAGGGCAGGAGCCATTCCCTCAAACGCCATCCTCCTCGATGTCCTGAGAGACGAGGTCGGTACACTCGGAGTCAAGCGAGGTTGCGACATGGGGACATGTGGCTGCTGTGCGGTTCTCGTCGATGGTGAGCCTCGACTCTCATGCCTAACTCTGGCAATGGATGTAGAAGGTCGCAAACTGACCACTGTCGAGGGTTTGGCAGACGGCCACCACCTACACCCAATTCAGCAGATGTTCGCTGAATGTGGCGGTAGTCAATGCGGTTTCTGCACACCCGGATTCCTAGTAGTATCAGCTGCACTGCTCGCCAATAACGACGACCCTAGCGACGACCAAATCAAGTCAGCCATAGAAGGGAACCTTTGCCGCTGTACCGGTTACCAACAGATTGTAGACTCTGTCAGAGAGGCTGGTAAAATCCTGAGAGAAGGTGACGGCACTCCCGACTCTACTTCACCGCTCAGCGACCCCGACCCCGGCCTACCTCATCTGGAGGGAGAGTGAATGGCCAAGGACGACAAGGAAATGGTTGGTTACCGCCAGCAGCCTGGCAAGCTTCTCTTCAACCGCCCTGGCTCAGGTGGCAAGAACCCACTGAGTAGCCTCAGGGACGAATCGATGATTCCCGAGAGCCAAGGAGGAGGACGCTCCCAACCTTGGGGTAGCCATGTCCACGATGAGTTGGTCACTAGCTCCTCCATCGGCAAGCGCACCCCACTCATCGACAGCCAATACAAGGTCACTGGTCAGGCTCAATATGGAGATGACTTTCGTCTACCTGGAGAAGCTGTTGGCAAGATCCTACGCTCACCTCACCACTTTGCCCGAGTCAAGTCAATTGACACCTCACGAGCCGAAGCCTTGCCAGGAGTCATCGCAGTAGCCACTGGAGCCGATGCGACCCGGAAGTTCGGCGTCCTGCCGGTAACCAAGGACGAACATGCGATGGCAATCGAACTGGTGCGGCATGTTGGTGACCTTGTAGCCTGTGTCGCCGCCGAAGACGAAGCAACCGCTAGACACGCCCTGACACTCATAGATGTCGACTACGAGGTGCTAGACAGCATCCACGACATGCGAGACGGTCTCAAGGACAGTGAGGTGCCAATCCATGACCGTGGTAAGTACCACATCGGCGAGGCAAATGTCCAGAAGAGGGTTTTCCAAGAGTTCGGACGAATTTCGAAGATGGAAGAGGAAGCGGTCGCTTCACACAAGTCAAACTGGCTTTTTGGAGGAGTAAACCACGGATTCACGGAACCTCACGCAGTAGTCGCCCACTGGGATCCACGAGGTCGACTAACCCTTTACACGCCACAGCAGGTGCCTCACTATGTCCACAGAGCCCTAGCCGATGTGCTTGAGGTACCAATGCACCAAGTCAATGTCTACCGAACCTTTGTCGGTGGTGGTTTTGGTGGTAAGTCGGACCCATTTCCTCATGAAATGTGCGCCGCCATCTTAGCTCGCAAGTGCGGCCGACCAATTCGAATCACCTTCGACCGAGAAGAGGTCTTCTGGGTCAACAGAGGCAGACACCCCTCTCGAATTGAGATGAACTTACATGCTGATTCCGAAGGCAGACTATGTGGAGTCGAAACTGACGCCCTGATTGACGGTGGTGCTTTCGCATCCTTCGGACATGTCACTACATACTACAACGGCGTGCTCCACACCTCGCCCTACGAAATCGGTGCTTTCCACTACACTGGAGCAAGGGTGTGGACTAACAAGCCCGCCTCCGGAGCGATGAGAGGACACGGGGCTGTCAACTCACGGTGCGCAGTTGAGACTGGAATCGACGACCTGTGCGAACAACTGCAGGTCGACCCAACGACATTCAGATTGGCGAACCTGCTACCTCCTCAAAGTGCAACCATTACCGGATTCAGAATCACCAGCATCGGGATGCGGGAAGCAATCGAGCGGGTAAAGGCTGAATCTGGTTGGGACGAGAAATTCCGTAACTTGCCACTAGGACATGGCATTGGAATTGGATGTGGATTCTTCATCTCCGGATCCGGATTGCCGATTCACTGGGATCCCAACAAATTCCCACACGCCACCGTACACCTCAAGATCGACATGGATGGAGGCGTTACCGTTCACACGGGTGCCGCAGACATCGGACAGGGATCCGACACCGTCGTCGCACAAGCAGTTGCCGAGGTTCTCGGTCTACCTATGGACATGATTCGCATAAAATCGAGGGAATCCGATACTTCTCCTGTTGACTTAGGATCCTATTCCAGCCGTGTCACTTTCATGAATTGTAATGCAGCTATATCCGCGGCTATGAAAATCCGCGATGAGTTGCTAACCGCTACGGCAGATATCACTGGAGCTGAAATCGACAATCTGGTTATTGGCGACCGCCGTATCTTCGTCAAGCGAGATCCCGCAGTAGGAGTTTCATACCTTGAGGCACTCCACAAGGCACAGGAGGAACGTGGCGCTCTGGTGGCCGCCGGAGCCTATCGAACTCCACCTATGGGTCGTGTACACAAGGGAGCCGCAGCTGGCCTCGCACCAGCATACTCTTTCTCAGCCTATGTCGCCGAGGTAAAGGTCGATGTCGAAACTGGCCAAACGAAGGTTCTGAAGGTCTGGGCTGCACACGATTGTGGTAAAGCTCTCAACCCACTTTCCGTAGAAGGCCAGATAATCGGTTCATGCCACATGGGAATGGGTCAAGTTCTTTCTGAAGAGATGGTCTATAGCAGAACCGGGCACCTACAGAATCCCAATCTACTTGATTACAAGATACCGTCTGTTCACGAGATGCCGGAAGTAGTACCAATCATTGTCGAGAGCAACGACCCTGAGGGGCCATTCGGAGCCAAAGAGGCGGGTGAAGGGCCGCTGCTACCCATCCTACCCGCGGTCTGTAACGCAGTCTACGACGCAATCGGAGTTCGCGTCGACGAGTTGCCAATCACACCTGACCGATTGCACCGCAGAATAGAGCGAAGATGCAAAGAACTCGGAATAAAGGATCCACTAGAGCTACAATCACCATCCTTGGAGCATTCAGATCTTCAGGTGAAGTTAGAGGAGCGCGCTGCTCTTCACGCTACTCGTGATATCGAGCGAAGGGCTGTACCCGACCCAGAACCCTACCACAACGGTGCTCTATTCGGATACGACCCGAAGATACCGGCCGACGAGCAGGATGAGGATTGGGCGATTAGCGTCCTACCTGAAGAAGAGTATCTAGCTAATCCAAGATTGGCTGGTAGTGCATGGAAGCACATCGAGCGAAGGCACAGGGGTGATGCATGATGCAGACGCCTCCCTTCGTCCTCCACTCACCCAAAACCGTTGATGAAGCTCTAGCGACTGCAAAGAGTCTACTCGACTCCGAACAGGATTTCGATTGGATTGCCGGAGGAACTGATCTGCTTCCCAACTACAAGTGGCACATCAATGTCAAGTCAAATGTCATTTCACTCGCTAATGTCGAAGAACTGTCGAAACTAACTGCGACCCACATTGGAGCAATGGTACGACTGCACGATCTCTGCGAGTCAGAAGATACTCACTCACTAGTCAGGTCAGCCGCGGGAAGCATCGCATCTACCCTGATCAGAAGGTCGGGGACGGTTGGCGGTAACATCTGTCTAGATACTCGTTGCTTCTGGTTCAACCAATCCGAGGAATGGAGGGAATCGATAGATTGGTGCCACAAGTGTGATTGTAACACTGGCGCCGATTGCCGGGTAATCCCAAACCAGAACACGCTTTGCGTAGCCACCTACCAAGCTGACCTTGCTCCCGCACTGATGTGCCTCGGTGCTACAATTCATCTTGCATCTCCCACAGGCACGAGATCGATGCCCCTCGAAGATTTCTTCCAACTTGACGGAATGACCCGAAATGTGCTTGATGAGAATGAAATGGTCACCCACCTGACCATACCCGATGAAGCAGCGTCGCTACACGGGCACTACGAAAAATTGCGTCTTAGGGAAAGTTGGGACTTCCCCGAAGCTGGCGTAGCAATAGCATGGAGAACTTCAGGAGAGGAGTTAGAAGCACTTGAGATCGCTACCACTGGCCTAGAATCGATTCCACGTACTCACGATGAAGAAGTGGGTGAACACCTGTCAACATGGAAGGGGAAGGACTCCATAGAGGACATCTCAGAGGCAATCCGCAAGGCAGTAAAGCCAGTTAACAACACATCGTTCCAACCAGGATACAGGCGAAAGATGGTCAAGGTTCTGGCAAGAAGGTGCCTATCGAAGGTCGATGACCAAATGGCGGCGAATTGAACAAGTAGGGATTGGTGCGAATGAACATGCGAACGTGGACACTCGTCGCCCTGCTGCTGCTTTCGGTGGCAACCACAATCGCTTCCGCTCAGACTGACGAACAGGAGCCCCCAATCGGATGGGACATGGGAATTGTAAGCGAAGAGGGTGAGAACGCCACCTTTGAACTAAGTCATGATGGAAAGGTGAAGGTCAAATTCTGGGTCAGGAACGACAATGTCGGAACCGCAATGACCTTTGAGGTTGAGTATGATCTCCCATTTGACGCTGGAGTCGATGGTCCGGACTCCATTGATGTGCCACAGCAATCCAATGAGACATTTGAGTTCACAGTTAAGGATGTAAATGTCGCATCATTCGAAGCAATGCAAATCGACTCCTTCTCTGTCCAAGCGACAGTCACAGCCTACGGCCCAGCACCTGCCACCGGAGGTGATTCAAACGACGCAGAAGGAGATCTCGTGATACCAACTATAGTCGATTTAGCCATCGACATCGCTGACCCCACTGGGCCGATGAACGCAGGCACTACCACCGCCTTAGCGGTCACTATCAGCAATGAAGGGAACTCTGTCGACTCGGTGCACAAGGCGACTGGGACAGATTCATGCCCACTGCTAGAAATGGAGGGCTTGGAGACTGTAGAAGGAATTGCCATCGAGAGAGGCGCTAACCTAACTGTCTTGGTCAATCTCACAAGTTCCTCTAGTCACCCCACCAAGAACTGCGTTGTCGAAGTCTCCATCCAATCGAGAGCAAACCATGACTTGGGCATCTCGGCTACCGCCGATAGCGATGAAACGACCATCCAGGTCGTCGAGGACAGAGGCTCCTCTGGAGATGATGGAGATGGAG
>CAXFCF010000052.1:0-6722 GCA_964000875.1 uncultured Candidatus Poseidoniales archaeon | reverse complement strand
CGAATCTTCTCCTCTGCCACCTGCTTGAATTCCTCGGAGCGCTGCTCCAGAGTTGCTAAACGCTCGCGAATTTCAGCACGCTTAACTGACAACTGTGCTTCAATCTCAGAACGGATTTCCGATTCCCTACGCCTTACTTCTATGAGGGCCTTGTTACGCATGATTTCCTCACGCTTGGCGAGCTGGCGTTCCAGTTGATCAGTAACCTCTTGCTCCTTGCGCGAGCGGAACTCCCTCAATCGGGCTTCCATCTCAACTTCTAGTTCCATTGCAGTCTCCTGTTTGAGAAGGTCTAGTGAAGTCTCTTGGGATATCTTCTCATTCCTCACACGAGCATCTATTTCGGCCATTATTTGCCTCTGGACAGCAGATTCCTTGGCTCGGAACTCTTGCTCTAACTGGTCAATCCACTCCTGCTTCCTCGATTCAAACGAAGAAGACAGTTGCTGGCGAAGTTCCAACTCACGATCGTGTCGGAACCTAGAAAGGCGGCTGGAGATTTCTGACTCCCTTGACCTACGATATGTCTCAAACTCATCTTCCATCCTCTCTTGTAGTTCAGACTCAAGGTCGAGGCTAATTGCTTGCTCAATCTCATCTATTGATTGTGAGAAAGTCATGTCATATCGCTCGCGTAGTCGGAGCTTCCTCTCAGCAAGACGCTCTCCATACTGCTTTTCCAACTCACGGAGAATCGAAGCACGTACCTCGTCACGCTTCTTGGCGACTGCTAATTCGAGATCTTGCTGCATCCTCTCCTCTAATTGAACCGTCTCCGAGGTGAGGCGGGTCTCCAATTCATCCTGGAGATCCTTAGCAATTTCCTCTTCCATGCGGTGAGCCTTGCGCTCATACTCAGAACGGAGGCGTGCCTCGCGGGCGCGTAAACGACTTCGGAGTTGTTGCTCGAGCCTGCGACGGATACCGTCTCGAAGTTGGATTTCTCTCTCTGCGAGTCGTGACTCCTGTTCCGCAGCTATTCTCTCCACTTGTTGTGATTCCTCTCGAGACAGTTGATCGTCCATCTCGGACTTGAGATCATCTTCCAGTTGGGAAAGTTGGGATTGAAGAGCCTGATTGGCCTCTATCTCTAATTTCTCCTGAAGGAAGGCTTTGCGACGGTCGAACTCTGAGTTCATCTCCTCAGAGAGCTGCTGTTGAATCGCACCTCTGCGGGCTTCCAACTTCCTCTCTCTCTCAAGCTCGAGTTGCTCCTTTAGTGCAGCCTCCTCTCTCTCAAGTCTCATGTCGAGTTCTTCGCGGAGTATCTCCTCCTCTCGTTGTAGAGCCTGCTTCTCTAAACGAGATAACTCGGACTCCATTTCATCTCGCATCTCGCTCTCAAGTTGAGATAGTATCTGCTCATGCTCAAGGTTCTGGGCGCGGCTCATCGCCGACTTCGCTGAACCAAGGCGCTCTGACTGTTCCTTTAGCCTAAGGCGCCTCTCACGGTTGAGGCTTTGACGCATTTCACCTTCGTTACGGAGATTCTCTGAAAGACGACCTGCATCCGATCCTGATGGTGCTCCAGCACCAGTTACCGCTTGCCTTAGCTCGGTCAGGGAGGATGAGTCTCCTCCAACCACGCTGCTCTTGAGTTTCGCTAGCTCCGCTTCTCCTTCTGTCAGGGTCCCATCCCCCTGGAGCAATGCTCCTAGGCGAACCGTGCGCTTCTCTTAGTATATGAGTGAGGGGGGTTGGATTATCCGCCAGACATATGTTCCTAGACCTTGAAGTAAAGACTCAATGAGGCTTTTTAGACGCGGTCAAAACTTGACCTTGAATCCCTCAGAGCAAGCAGGGCATTCAATTTCTCTAGTACCTGGCCTAGGCTTCATTCTGAGTCTTCTCTCGCAAGCCGGACATGCTACCTCGACCTTGACGACTTTCCGTTTGATTGTGAACTGGGTCGAACAAGAACCGCATTGAACCTTGCAGGGTCTAGTATCTATGCCTGCCACGAGAACTGTCGAACAGGATGGACATGCCACCTTTTCCTCCTTCCATGCGTTTCTAGTAGCATCATGATCCACACGCACTTCTGCGTCGCACAAGGTACAAATTACCTCACCGAGCTTTATCGGAAGCATGCCCTGACAATTGGGGCAATCCAACATTGGCGGTGATATCGAGGACTCGACCTCCATTTGGAGTTCTTCGTTCTCTTCCATGTTATGACCTCAGTTGCGTGGCCGGCCAATGACTAGGATGCCACCCGGCATGAAGGTGAACGGAAGGTCGAGTTCAACCCCCCACTCCTCTGCAGATTCCTCTAGCATCTTTTTGGCGGCAACAGCATCACTCGCTGAAGCTGGTATTGGTATGTAGTGGACATCGGCACCGCGACGAACCATAGATGCAACTTCGTCAGGGAGCCCAGACAGATCCAATGGCTGCGGTGGTGATGCTGATGATCCACCCAGATCAACAGGTCCTGTAAGTCTCCACCAACGGGCGCGACCTTGATCCCTATGATTTTCTACAAGACCCGCCTTAACCAGCTGTTGAAGGTGGTGGTAAAGGTGGTATCTGGTGACGCCTACACCCTCTTGAATCTGAACTGTCGACATCTCGTCCTTACCCTGAAGTGACTCTACAATCGCCTTGCGGGTTTCATGCGCCAAAGCGACTAGTGTTGGGTCACCACGAATCTTCCCCATCCAACTTACCTCCTACAGATTATCAACGGTTCGCCTTCGACTATAACAGGTTCCTTTCTGCTCTGGTTGTTGCAAGAAGTGACCAAGCCTCCTGCCAAGCCGCCTTTGTGTCTTGGAAGAGTTGACGGAACAGATCACCCATAACTCCCATGCGACTCATCCCTACATCAGATAACCAAATTCCATTGAGAATGACAAGTAGCGCGCTGGCCTCGTGGATGAACACTCCTAGTGCAAGGCTGGAGTGCCAGCGTAGAATGACCGATATGACTAGCAAGAAAGTCACTACGAGAGATATCGCCAAGTTCGCTTTGACAATTAGTCTGGTTTTCCTAGATAACTTGAGGAAACGAGAGATAATTCTTGGATTCTCACTGGGTATCAAGACATCTGCAGCTTCGAGGTTGACGCTCTCTCCTGAACCTACGGCTATTCCTACATCTGCAGAAGCAAGTGCAGCCGCATCATTGAATCCATCTCCAGCCATCAAAGTACAGCGAGCCAGACTACGACGGTTGACCCAAATCGCTTTGCCATCTGGATCAATCTCACCACGGCAGAGGCTCTCACTAATTCCAAGACGCTTGCCCAATGATACCACCGCTGGCTGAGAGTCCCCTGAAAGAAGTTCAACGGCGACGCCCATATCTGAGAGATCATTGATCAGAGTATCTGCACCTAAGCGAAGGTCATCGTTATCGAAGGTGAATAGCGCTAGTGCATCCTTGCCCTGAGATAACATAGCGACCCCCAGGCCTTCCGCCTTGGCTTCTCTGGCCGATCTCTGTAGGGCACGAGGTATCGACACACCCTCATCGGCCAACCAGTCATCTCGACCAAAGCGTACCAGAGTTCTTCCTCTCTTACCGCTAACTCCTGCCAACTCGTCCTTAATCGACTTGATCTCATCTGGCTGAATACCTTCCTCTTCAATTACTGAAAGTATGGTAGCCGCGTAAGGATGGTTAGAACGTACCTCCAAACCACCAGCAAGAGTCAATGCATCAGTGAGTTTGACACCTTTTGCTAAAACGACAGCATCCAATCTTGGTTTTCCACTAGTAAGCGTACCAGTTTTGTCCAAAAGCGCTAGATCAACGCGCGCCGCTCTTTCAAGCACATCGCCACCGCGGGCGATTATTCCATGATGGGCTGCATTCGCTAGCGCGTTTGCGTGAGGAACTGGTGCTGCCAGAAGAAGTGCACACGGGCACGCAACGACCCATAGCAAGAGCATCATGACGATATCACCGGTGAGCAAAGCTACAGCCGCACCTCCGATAATTACGATGGGAACCCATGCTTGGGTGAAGGTCTCGACTGCTGATTGCATCCTTGGTGGCTTATCCCTGAATGTGTGAACGCGCTCGATGAGGCCAGATAGTCTTGTGTCCTCGCCGACAGCAAGCGTCTCAACGACCAACGGGCCTCTGAGAAGGACCAACCCTGCTTCGATTGTGTCACCCACCTCTACACGGATGGGAGTGCTCTCTCCTGTTAGAGGGGCGCGATCTATCTGTCCAACTCCCTCGCGAACAATACCATCTATGGGAATTAACTCACCACTTCTCACTTCGACTAACTGACCGACTCTAACCAAATCAATCGGCGTCTCAGATATCTGTGGGCCAGGATCCATCGATGAAGATGATAAGAGACCAGTAGTGGAAGTGGTTACTGATATGTTGGTGGGATTAGTCTTCGGCTGTTGTACCACTCTCGCAGTACGAGGCAGCCTGTCCAAACCTCCCTGCATCGCTTCTCTAGCTCTTACCAAAGCTGATATCTCCAAATGGCCACTAATAGATTCCAAAACAACAACCATGAGAGCTTCTGGCCAATGTTGCAGAATTATCGCACCAGCAACTGCCAACGAAGTGAGTATCTGAAAGCCAAGCACCCTATTGCGAATGCTGGCAAAGGCTTCTACAAACATACGAAGCCCCCCTGCTGCAGTTCCAAAAGCACCAATCGTGGCAATCGCAAGATAGGGCGCACCCATAACCTCGAGAGCAATAATTAGTGGTAAAGCGAAAAGGGCGATAGAAGCGCCAATCAATCTCTTGTTCTCAGATGTTAATTTAGATGATTTTGATTCGATGAGTCGAAGTTCTCCCCCAATCATTCTTTCCAGCGCTTCCTTATGTTCTAATCTCGCTTCGGGAGATGAACGATCAGGTGTTTGGAGTAATACCTCACCGCTCTCAAACCTGATGTCGAGGACACCTGGTGCCGAGAGAAGAAGTCGTCTAAGCGATCTCTTGTCGGCTCGATGCCTATCTTCCAACACCTGAAGGCTAGTTCCAGAAACCTTGTACCAAGGAACATCGGGGTCATGACCCAAGCTTGATAGCACCTTATTTGCTGTAGCTAATTCAGATACATCAAGGTCGATTTGTACTACTATCGCACCATCGCTGACTCGGATATTGGAGTGTGAAACCCCTTCTATCTTGTTGACCACAGCCATCGCCTTCATCGCACAATCAGGGCAATCCATCCCGTTCAGATTCCATTCATACTCAAACGATCCGGTGGCAAGGCGAGTCGGTGGAGATATTTCTGTAGAATACTCGATGACTGAAGGTGCCTCTTCCTTAGAAGAATCACTCTCAGAATGCTGCTCCTTCACTATCGACAATCGTGTGCGAAGTTTCTCCGCAGCTTTCTTCGCCACTTCAGCGACTCCGCGGCGCTTGACTTCGATAGCATCCTCAGAAGAATCTAGGAAGATGAATTCCTCTGACTCCTCGACACCATCGGCCATGTTCTACACCTGATGACACCCTCGTTTGAACATAACTCATGTACATTCAGCATATGTAAGGGAATATTGCAATTGAAAAAATGATTTTCTAATTGATTATTTAGAGTATCTGATAGAGAATGAAAGTATTGGTGCAGGGAGCAGGATTCGAACCTGCGAAGCGCTATGCAGCGGATCTTGAGCCCGCCCCCTTTGACCACTCGGGTACCCCTGCGGTGGCTTTGGGGTGGAAGGTTCCCCTTGTCATTCTTCCTCATCGGATGAATAGTATTCCTCAAGGTGATATCCACCCTCTTCCTCCTCATCTGATGCATCTATCTCATCGTCGAAGTACTCCTCGTATCCAGAATCTTTGTCCTTCCTAGAGTAAGCTATCACTCCCATAACTACCATCCCCAAGAGAAGAAGTAGAAGGCCCATTGCTGCAGGCGATGAAAGCGTAGTAATCAATGACTCCGAAGCTGAAGGTGTGCGTACCTTGGGAACCGGTACACTAGTCAGGTTCTCTAAATCGCTGTTCAATACCAAATATAGTTGCAGATCTCCTGTTTGCCATGCCTCTAACTCGAAGGTGAACAGCACATGCTGCTGAGGCATCAATGTGAAGTTGGTTTGGTTCAAGGTGACATATCTCCCCTCTTCCTCGGTACCTTGCCAAGTAATGAGAGAAAGATGAGCCACGCCTATGTCATTGCCTTTGTTCTCAAGCATGCCATCGATGGTCAATTTTTCATCGACAATCGGCGTGTCAGGACTGACTGTGAGATCGGCTAAGACTGGGTGGAAGTAGATGACACGTAAATAGGGTAACCGTGGATTTGTTGAACTTCCATGACCCTCAAGTGCATGACCTGCCAAATCGGCTCCTTCTACCCACACTAGGAGTTGATCGCCAGGTCGAAGATCATACTGTGAGACATCAAAATCCACCCTTCCAGAATATGTCCAAATTCCACCTGACTCCGCTCCGAGTGCAAGTTGGGATGTCCCTTGCATGTTGACGATATCAGCACCGTAGCGAATGAATGACCAGTGTAGAGAGAGTGGTGTTTCCCCCATACCCCCCTCCTCAAGAACTCTAACTGTAACCAACTGTTGCATCATCCTGTTAGATTGAACTGTGCTTAGCGTCTCGGTAGGGAACTCTATCACAGGTGCGATGTCGTCGATGGTCAAATCCATCGAGAACACGCGAACCTGTTCGGTGGTCGATGGACCTTCCAACCATGCCGAGAGGGTTAACCTGTTCTCCTGCCAACGCTGCCTTTCAACTGACTTCATTGTCGTGAAAGTGC
>CAXFCF010000051.1:0-6758 GCA_964000875.1 uncultured Candidatus Poseidoniales archaeon | reverse complement strand
CATCTGGGAGCCTTCAATGGGTGGAGGACTGGGAACTTCGCACTCCGTCAACGCTGTGACCAACCAAGAAGGGTGTGAGATGATTATCGGTAACACTCCAATGGGAGAAGCATACGAAGTATGGTTCCAATTCGAGAGGGGACTACCACGAGTAAGCGAGCTGACACTGACTGTTGAGGTCGAATCGTATGACGGAATACCTGATTGGATGAACAACCAGTCGCAATTCATTGGCCCAGATATCGCAGGATTGCGCCCTCTTATCTTCATCAACTTCTTCGGCTATGGATTCATCTTCATCTGCTTCCCCGGAGCCATCTACTGGGATCGCCAGATGAAGAAGATTGATGCAGTCGAAGAAAAGTTCCCTGACTTCCTGAGAGATCTAGCTGAGTATTGGAAGGGTGGTCTATCGATGACTCTCGCGGTGCGGACGCTGGCTAATTCCGAATATGGGGCGTTGAACGATGAAGTCGGAAAGATGTCTCAGCAACTCTCGTGGGGCGTAGCCTTTGGCGATGTGATTGAGATTTTCGCAGAACGAGTCGGTACTCCTCTGGTTAAGCGAGCGATTAGCCTCATAGGTGAAGCGAACAAAGCCGGCGGGAAGATCTCCGACATTTTGGTTACAGCAGCTAACGACAGTCGTGAGATTAAGTTCCTCGAAGGTGAACGTGAACGTGCCATCGCATCTTACATCGCGGTTATTTGGACTTCGTTCATGGTTTTCCTAGGCGTCATCGTCGTTCTTGCCAAGGTTTTCATTCCCGCTATCGCATCCTCGAATTCAGGTGACGAAGGTGCTCAGATCGGTAACATGGCGATTAGGGCAATTGATCCACTGTTCTTCCTAGTTGTCTTCTTCTACGGTGTCAGTGCTCAAGCTATCGGTAACGGAGCGATGGCTGGCTTGATGGCTACTGGACGATTATCAAGTGGGATGAAGCACGCAGGAATGATGCTCATCATCGCCGTGTTAGCGTTCAATTTAGTCGCCTTCTCGCCAGACCTGCTCGGTGTCCAAGGTGACATGGGTCTCAATCCGGCACTGGGCAACTTCGTGCCAGGATGATGTGGTCTGATGAGAAGGGGAGATGCTGTTTCGGAATCGGGACAGGTGCATGTTCTAGAGATGCTAACCCTGTTTTGGCTCTTCTTCATGTCAGCGACCTTCATCCTTCAGCTACAAGTTCCTGACCCTGTCTCCACTTCCTCAGACAGTCAACTCGACCTCGCTGCACAGGATGCGTTTGTACTACAACTTGGTGTGGCTGCTGATGATTCCGCTAACCATTCAAGTGCACTGTCTGAGAGCCTTGCTACACAGAATCTCGATGCAGCATGCGACGAACTGTTGGAAGGGTTGCCTAATTCAGTACAGGGTAACTGCTGGATTGCCAAAAACGGTGGAGAATTGGCTCGCTATGGTGGAGGTAGCGCTCCTGATGGTAGAACATTGAGCGTCCACAAGATGGTTGTGGATGGCGGTGATGTGTGGACCGTCACTCTCCAAGTATGGTATGTAGGAGGTGTCTCCTGATGCCAAAGACATGTGACGAATCAGGCCAAATGTTACTTGCTACAGGCATCATCCTGATGCTATCTCTGCTGACTATGGCCTGGTATGGGGTCTCAGTCGCTTCACTCGGTGAGCCGTTTGACCCAGGTACCAACGAGGTTTTAGATGTGACAGAAGATTTCCAAAAAGCTTGGCAACCACTTCTGGAGAACCGAACACAGGAACTTGTCAACGCAGGAGTTGGTTGGCAAGAAGCGGTTGACTCCGCAGCTAACTCGAGCGCTGCAGACCTAATGCGACATGGCGAGCACCGCGGCGTTGAAGTCATCTTGACTGAAATTTCTGTGACAAACGAATCGGGCTCCTTCACCGTGACCTGCGAGGTTGGCATCGCAGACCGTCACGCGAGACTACAAATCACAGCCCTAGAAGCTGTGGTAACTCCCGAGTGATTATTCTGGGATCCTTGGATCCATGATTCTCTTCCAAAGTGGAGGGATTAAGCTCGGCCAGAACATCCCGAAATATCCGGTAGGAAGAGTAGGTGCTCCTTCGTACGGTTGTAACTTCCAGAACGGAAGGCTCGCCTTGAGGTGGTGTGCGGGATGCCTCGTGAGTTCCAGAAGCGTCCATCGGCTCCACCTAACCTCGGTCTGCCAAGAGTGCATGTGGGTCTGCTTCTCACCAACCTCTCTCCTCAGACCGTAGTGACGAATGTAATTGACATACTCCAGTAGAAAGATCGAGATTGCCGCTTGATAAAGTAACGCCATTGCTCCAGCCATCCCAAATTGATACCAGATCGCTGCGACGAGAATCCCCTCCGCTCCCAGTCCCAAAAATATGGGGTTCATCGGACTCAAGTGTGATTTGCCGCGCTTCTGTGCCCTAGTTCTCTCAACTCCCCATGCCGACGCGAACTGCTGTGGAACCGTGAGTACGACTTGAGTCCAAACCGACCTACCTTTCGGAGCCGACGCTGGATCTTCCACTGTTGCCACCGTCTTGTGGTGATTGTAGTTGTGCTCGGTGGTGAAGTGCGCGTACATCGCCATAACCATGTTCAGTCTAGCCATCCACCAACTAAACGACTTCGGGCGACTGTGTCCCATCTCATGGGCGACGATAATTCCAGAGATTCCCGAGGATATCCCGGTGGAAAAGCCCGCCATCCAAAAAACCGAATCGAATCCAGTGAGGCTAGCTCTGTAACAAAGAGCGATGATAATCGCCGGGTTTAGGAAAGCGTGGGCATAGAGCATCAACTCAAACGGAGTCCCATTCTCCCGTGGTGGCCGTGCCGGTTTCGATTCGCCCGAAATCAAGTCGAGTATCGGATAGATTCCAAGTGCCAGTACGGTAGGAACAGCGACCCAATAACCACCGACTAAATTGCTTACAAGAGCCGAGGTTGGAATTATGAAACCCAGTAGATGCCACATCCAAGACTCTGGCTTATCACTCAGAGTGCTCACCTACCTCGATACCACTCTTCGTCGAACCACTGCCTGATTCGGTCGCAGTTGTCGCCATGAAGATGGGTGTCGATGACCTTCCAAGTCGAACCTTTGGCGCGAACCAGTAAACCATCTTGTATCTCCCTGATTCTATCAAGACCCGCTAGATAACGTGCTGCTCCACGATGCGAGTGAGTTTCTCTCTCTTCAATACGCTCGCAATGTACTCGCTTATTGTCAATAACCAAAGCGACTCCAAGAGCTACGCCACCTTGATCACGCCACTCAGTGAGAAGCCTGTTAGAGGGCAGAACATGTGCTCCTTCAAGCACCAAATCCATTCCTTCACGCCTCGCTCTAGAGACTACAGCCTCTAGTCCTGGCTCAACTGCCGCACAGGCGTCGACCCAATCGGTCACGGCATCTCCAGTTGCCCCTGTAGAGAATGTGGATCTGTGGAGGGCGGGATGTGATCCAGGTGTAGTAGTAGAACGGAGAACCTCCCTTACAGTGTCGCTACTGACGATCCTATCGAATCCAAGTGTGTGCGCGACCTCCTTGGCAAGAGTCGTCTTGCCTACCCCCGTAGCACCTGAGATGAGGAGCAAACGTGGTGCCTTCGCATCAGCCATGGGCTCACTTCCGTTGATGTCAGGAGATAATGCCCTTCTATTCATCTTTGGGAATAGGTCGCTGAATCGACTTCACTTCAAGGAACTCTTCCAATCCATGGATGCCTAACTCGCGACCATTTCCTGACATCTTGTAACCACCAAATGGGGCTGAGATGTTAAACGGACCACCATTGAGTGAGACTTGCCCGGTACGCATCTTGCGAGCGAACGCCATTCCTGTCTCCTCATCAGATGCCCAAACCCCTCCTGAAAGGCCGTACTCTGAGTCGTTGGCAAGTTCCAGCGCTTCTTCCTCCGTGTCGTAGGTTGCTATCACCAGAACTGGACCGAAAATTTCCTCCTTCCATATCCGCATCTCCGGTGTTACATCAGCGAATGCAGTCGGCTTAACGAAGTAGCCCGAGTCGCATCCATCTGGAGCACCTAATCCTCCAGCAATGAGTGTCGCTCCCTCGTCTATACCACTCTGAATGTACTCTGTGACGCTGGCTCGCTGGCGGTCGGATACCATTGGCCCACAACGAGTGGCGTCGTCATGCGGATCGCCAGCAGTATAGCCAGCGACACGTGCGGCAACGATTTCTACGACCTCGTTCCTGCACGAGGCGGGAACTATGAGGCGTGTTAGAGCCGAACAGGTTTGACCAGAATTCTGGAAGCAAGCACCAACGGAGGTCTTGGCAGCAAGTGCGGCTATGCCTTCGTCAATGGCGACATTCGCGCTCTTTCCGCCGAGCTCAAGGGTGACTCGCTTGATGGTTGGAGCAGCAGCCATACTTACTCTTACACCAGCTGCAGTCGAACCAGTGAAAGAAACCATGTCGATATCTGGATGAGAAGAAAGGTACTCTCCTATCTCAGAACCATGTCCAGAGACGAGGTTGAAAACACCCTTCGGAAGACCGATGTCATGCAGTACCTCGGCGAGCAGGAATGCGTTCAGAGGTGCCTCCTTTGATGGCTTGAGAATCATTGTGCAACCCGCTGCGATGGCGGGTGCAACCTTGCCTACTATCTGGTGGAGTGGGAAATTCCATGGTGTGATGAGAGCGCAGACGCCAACTGGCTCCTTGACTATCAAAGAGTTACGAACCTCCTTCTCCCACTCAAAGCCCTCAAGCATCTTCGCGTACGAACGAGAGACCACTCTTGGGGTTCCTACCATGGCCATCCTACTGTAACCGATTGGGGTGCCGACTTCTGCCGTAATGGTCTCAGCAAACTCCTCGCCTCGTTCCTTGAACGCAGCCGACATTGCGTTGAGGTAGCCAATGCGATCCTCGATGCTTGAATTAGACCATGAGGTAAAGGCTCTCTTAGCGGCAGCAATCGCCACATCCACATCGGAACGAGAGCCTACGGGAACCTCGCCAATTCGTTGTTCATTAGTTGGATTGAGAACCTCGATCGAATCATCGCTGCTTGCGTCCACCCATTCTCCATCGATGTAGAGTGATTTCCAATCTCCCATGTAACACCGCAATCAGACCGGTCTTATCACCTTCATGCAATTGAAGAGTGGTGACCTCGACCGCCCTCCATGGGAGTCGGCGTAGAGCGGGTGGCAGATGGTGTCGCTTTGGTGACTTTGGATGAAGGAGCAGCTCGCAATGCCTTCGACTTGGAATCGATGCAAGAGTTGGCCGATTCCATTAGAGGTCTAATTGAAGACGAATCTGTACGAGCTTTCGTCCTCACCGGCACCGGCCGTTTCTTCTGTGCCGGCGCCGACATCAACGCCTTTCGAACTGCAATAGATGACGGAACCATCGGTGATATGGTGTTTGGTCTAACTGAGATTCTTCATCCACTGTTGGTCGACATCAACCAATCAGAAACCATCTTTGTCGCTGCAATGAACGGTGCTGCTGCAGGAGGTGGTCTTGGGCTCGCATTGGCCGCAGACTACAGAGTTGCAGTTCCGGAAGCAAAGTTGGCTGCAGCCTTCTTCTCACTCGGTTTGAGTCCTGATGGAGGTACAACTTGGCTACTACCAAGATTGGTTGGAGTGCAGCGTGCCAAGCGATTCTTCTTCGAGAACGAAACCTGGTCTGGCAGAGAAGCCGCTTCTGCTGGAGCCGTGGACGAAGTTGTAGAGGAAGATGAATTGGTGAACCGTGCGTTGGAAGTCGCTAGCCACTGGGGTAAGTGGTCGATTTCAAGTAGGCGGGGTACCAAGCAATTACTGAATGCACAACATGGATCCTTCTTTGAATCTCAACTAGAATTGGAACAGAAACTGATGACGGCTGCCAGCATGACAGACGACTTCACGGAAGGAGTGGATGCTTTCCTAGAGAAGCGTGAACCTGAGTTTTGAAATTAATCAACAACGCTCTGTCTTCTCACCAGAAGTCCAGTCGTAAAACCCAAGCCCGGACTTCTTACCGAGTTCACCTTTCTCGACCATCTCAACTAGAAGAGGATGTGGAAGGTAAGAATCGTCGTCGAACGCCTCTGCTAGACTGTTGAGGATGTCTCGCCTAACATCGAGTCCAACCAAATCTGTCAGCTCAAGAGGACCCATCGGATGCCTGTAACCGAGTTTCATCGCAGTGTCGATATCGTTAGCCGATGCGACGCCATCAGCCAACATTCGAATCGCCTCGTTCCCGAGAATCACCCCAAGTCGACTCGTAGCGAATCCAGGGACATCATTGACTAGGATGCTGGTTTTACCCATCTCTTTCGCTACCTCTTGAGCAAACGAAATAGTCTCCTCCGATACCGAATCATGCTTGATTATCTCGAGCAACTTCATGATTGGAACAGGATTGAAAAAGTGCATCCCAATGACTTTGTCTGGGCGGTCTGAGGCTTGTGCAATATCAGAGATTGAAAGTGAGGAGGTGTTTGTTGCTAAGATACAATCCTCTTTCGTTTCTATGGAAATAACATGAAATATTCTCGCTTTAATTTCCATAATTTCGGGGACTGCCTCAATCACCAAATCCGCATTTTTGACTGCTTTTCTCAAGTCAGAGAATGTGTGGATATTTGCTGACCACTCTTCTTTTTGCTCAGGAGTTGTTTTTCCTCGAGCGATTCCATTGTCCCAAAATTCGTTAATTGCATTCATGCCACGTTCCAATCCCTCTGGATAAGCGTCGAATAGGTTGGTTTGCCAACCTGTTTGGGCGCAAACCT
>CAXFCF010000050.1:0-6898 GCA_964000875.1 uncultured Candidatus Poseidoniales archaeon | reverse complement strand
TGCTCCTTGATGGCCTGATAGTCCACCCATGAATCCAGATCCAAAACCACCCAGTCTGTCGTTCGCTTCGGGAATCCTGTATCCAGTCCACTTTTCACTAATTGTGAGTAGTGGAATGATGATTAGAAAAACACCAATGATTGCTAGCAAGGGGTCTTGTGGAACCATCGATTGGAGAACTGCTCCGAGTATGGCACCGATTACTAACCAGATTCCGAACCTTCGAACAGCATTCGTGTCAACATGTTCCTTCAGACTGAGGTACTTACCGGCATTGTGTGCACAGTGAACCACAGCGACAACAGCCACAGCTTCGTGCGGTTCCATGATTATTAGAATGAGGGGAGTCAGCATTGTTGACAAGCCAAAACCCGCAGGAACAGTCAGTGCTGCCGCAAGGAGTGCTCCGACACAGATGAGGATGATTGACTCCACAGCGTGTGGCTATTGAGGGGGATTCTATTCCTTTCTTCTCTTAGATTGACGCGTCTTCAGCGAAACCCGCAGCAATCAACCCCTGTGCAAACTGCTCCTCATAGAATCCTACATCACCAGCCATCAACTCGACCTCTTTACCATCGGGATCCATTATTGGAGCGGGTAAGTCCTGTACCATCTTGATGCGAATCATCCCTCCAACTTCAGATTCCTTGGACTCGATTTTCTCATCTTCGTCCGACTTTTCTGGTATCGGCGCAGGTAGTTTTCCAGATTTGAAATCAGTTGGAATCTTTGTTGATGATGCATAGGCATCCATTCTGGAGATTCGGTCTTCTTCATCCTCATCGGGCTCTTCATAGAGGTCAGCCTCTGGTTTGGCAATCTTCACTTCGGGTGGTCCGGATTCGGTGAGGGGAGCATCAGTGAATGCGTCTAGTTGGGTCGCGCCGGGAGCGATGATTGGCGGTGTGTCCTCTCCAGAGAGGAGACCCTTTTGCAAAACTGCCCATGAAACATGTCGCTTGTATTTCTCAATTAACTCTCCGAGCCCCTCGTAGAATGCTCTCTCCGAAACATCGTGGCGGCTCCAGTCAAGAGCAGACAGGGAACTTTTCGGGTCTCCCATGGCATCACCGAATGGAGCAGATTCCAGATTACTGCTTGCTGCATGACGGACGAATGCAGTCAATCGATGCTGGGTGAGGTCAGCAACAGCTCGTCGGATGTTGGCCTGTTTCCTTGAGAGATTCTGCGCCTTTACACTCCATCCTTCAGTTTTCCCGACTTCGGAGAGTTCGACCTCGATGTTGGAGAGTAACATGGCCACATTCTCCCAAAAATCAGGAGAGGGCAACTCGACAGGTTGCAAGCGCTTTGATTGTGTTCTGACGAGCGTGAATAATTGGTTCTCGATAGCATTCAGTTGGGCATTGCTAACCTGTCTTTGACTGCCTTTTGGACTGGTCATGGTCATCGCCCATCTTCCCCGGTCGGCAGACAATCTAAGAAACCTTCAGTGCGATTAGAACCTACTTGAGAAGTGGTCTGACGTGGTTGGAGCACATTCAAACGCTGAACTCTACACCTTAGGTGTAGAGGCTTGGCCATGGGTGGATTAGGAAAGCAGCGTATCAGTTTGCTTCTTTGCCTCCTCATGCTACTTTTTCCACTAACTGGTGTGGTAGGCGCAGGGACGGCTCCGTGGAGAGGTGGTTACGAAGTATATTCTCCAATTGGTGGAGGCAATCAAACCATGATTGGCTGGGAGATACCTGCCGATGAGACGATTCTCGATGCTTGGTTGGAGGTTGATGAGGACGGAATGACCGATCTCGGTACTGGAATGACTTGGATTGCCGACGACCAAACCGGTTACAATTTCTCATATGGACTCTGGCGCAATGTTACGGCCGACTTCTTTGGGGGCTCACTGTCGCTCGATGCCCATCACGCTGTCGGCCGACTAAACGATTTTGAGACCTTGGCGCCGACCTTGCAAGGTTGGAACATGGGCGGTACACCCAATGTATGGGTGGTCAGTGACCTATCGGGAGTGACAGGTCCAATCAATGGCACCGGCCGCGAAGCAAGTGGTGGCATCGTACCACTCGGTGCAGTAGATGGAAACAATCTGATTGCCACTATGGACAATCAGGCTCTACCGCAAGGTGTTCACGCATGGTTAGAATCCCCGGGTTTCGCGATTCCGAATGTCATCAATGGATTCAATCTGACATTTCACCACTGGTATCACCTGCACACTTACTCCGCTTCTTCTGGATACGGCGATGGGTCTTGGGTCGAGGCGAGTCTTGATGGAGGGGCTTCATGGGTCTACCTCGTTCCCGATGGTGGATATGACAACCAGATTGCTCACAGTGCACCAGTTCCATCGGGTGCATCGGGTAGTGGTTTCGGAGTTTGGGCGTCACCAAACGCATCAAGATGGCAAGCGGCATCGTTCAATCTCGATAACCTGCAAGGCCTCAACAATGCCTCTTCCATTAAGTTCCGCTTCTCAGTTTGGACAGACCCCAACTCCCCTGTGCAGAGGCCAGGGTGGTTCATAGATGAGGTAAACCTGACCAACCAAGGCGCAGATTTGGGAACTTGGTTCCACGGTAATTTGACTTCGTACTACGCTGATGGTGCAGAATCATACTTGATGTTCCCAGTGAATTTGTCGAACGCCTCTGGGCCAATCATGTTGGACTACGCCGTCGACTTCGACATGGAGGGCGATATCTACGACAATTTCCGTTGGGATTGGGCTGTCTCCAATTTCACATGGAACCCTTTCTCACCCTCGATGCCTGGATTCGGGGTTCTGATTGGAGGGCAGAACTATGTCGACGATTCTCGTGGTTGGAAACCCCTCTCACACCCTCTTCCTCAATCTCTGGCAGGGAACTCAACCGTCTGGGTGCGTCTACATGTAGAGACCGATGCTTTCCCGGGAACCGGGTTCGGGGGCTCGACATTGGATCCTCCTGAAGGAGTGTTCATCGATAATGTCAGGATTTCTTCGGGCGTGACAGGCAACATGACGGAACACCTCTTCCTCAATTTCACCGATGCACATACTCCGAACTTGACGCATGGAGCTATTGGTAACGCAATCGACGAATGGCAGCATCTCACGACGCACGGAGTGGATGGTCCTTCTTACCAGATGGAGTTGTTCGAATATGCTCCTTTGCTTCCTGAGGGTTGGTCGATAGAGACCGTTCGAGGTTCGGGATGGGAGTTTGGGGAACACGATGTCAATTGGACTTATGGTCCAGATCCTCCTACATCGGGAACCAGTTACGCGGGGATTGTTTTGGGCGGTAAGTACCAACCAGATAGTTGGTCTCATCTAATCTCGGCTGAGTATGATATCCCGGTAGGAAGCCATACTAGACTCAAGTTTGACCAGTTTGCCTGCTCCGAACTAGCATGGGATGGAGGAGTTGTCTTCGTGACAGAGAATGGAGGTAGGACATGGGCTCCTCTTGGTCAGAACGAGCCCGACTTCTACGACACGCTTCAGAACATGAACCCTAACTCGGATATCTACAATCTATGGGCTATGGATGGGTCGAATGCTAAACCGAGTTGCATTGGTCAACGCGGAGGCACGAACAACAAGTCGTGGGTGACCAAGACCGTCGACGTCAGTCAGTTTGCTGGCAAGACGATTCAGTTCCGCTTCTCATTCTTCACCGATCCTTTGTACGAAGAAGATGGCTGGTATGTTGACAATGTTGGCATCGAGATTGATTGGTTTGAGTCCCATGGCAATTGGACTAGCGACCCGATATACCCTGAGGATCTCCTTGGTTTGGATTCGATAGAATTCGACGCGGAGGTTCCCAATGGAACTTGGGTCAGAGCTAGTGTGCTTAGTTACACTGAGAACGGCTCAGCAACCTACTGGGCGCGTAACAAAACCCTCCCCCTATCACTCCTCGGATTGGAAGGCAGTGGATTACTGGACGATGATCAACCGATTCGCATCATCGTCGAAATGGGAACCAACATTCCACAATTGACTCCGAAGATTCATGCTATGTACCTAGGCGGAGTAAGGGTTCTCAACCCGTTTAACATCAATTCAGGGGGATGGTCGTTGGATTCTCACTTAGAGATTAACCAATCTCAAGGAAGAATCCTCAATCCTACACTCACTGCAGGATACATCGATTCCTCACATGTGATACCGAGTCACCCCATCACACATCTCGAAATCAGAGGTTATGGTGCAGGGGTGCTGCTGACTTTCCGCGATGAGGGTGGCGATGTCATCCACACGGGTTACATGGCAAACGGTACGGTACAGACGACATCTCCCTTTGCAGCTTACGATGTCGAAGTGGCTCTCCTCCCTGGTGGGTGGATAGAGAGCCTGTTGGTTCTAGGTAGACTTGCTTCACCCGCTGTCGGAGCGTCCATCGACATATTGGATGATGGTGAAGTTGAATGGCAGTGGCCTGGTTACACCGTGTTTGGTGGAATGGGCTGGAACACTCAGGCTTCGATGCAACCGGGTGAATTACCTCGTTCATCTCCAGGCGGCTCAGCACCAGAGAATGGGACCTCGCTGCGTGGTGGATTGATATCCGTCGCAGACAGCACATTGATTCAGATACCCCGTCACATTCATTGCCCTACGGGGGCTATTCCGGTTCGAGCTACATTCCTCGTTGAGATGTCAAACGATATCCGTCCTGGTGATTGGTTGGAGTTCGAAGTCGGTCAAAACATGGTGGGGAGGTTCGATTACAACCGTACCTCTGGTTTGTTGGTCATCGACGCAGCCGACATGGCTCAAGGAAGTTGGAGTACAGCCCAATCGGTTACCATGAATCAGACACTCAGAGATTGGCACGCTTTGGAAGTGATGACCAAGTGGTGGATGACAGATTCTTCCAGTTCATACGCTTCGATTCGTTTGCTTGCCTTCGAGTACACCTTGACCGAGAATGTCACGGGACTTGCTCCCACACTGATATCTCATGTAGAGGCATCTCAGTCATTCAACGGAACTAATTCGATTCTTGTTGCCTTTGGTTCATGGCAAGGAGGCGTCGGTCTGAACGGAGGTGTTTCCCATGCTCCATTGATGGTCAACTCGGTGGCATCCGCACCCGTAACAATGGTTCCTGATCGTTCAGCGACGATATCGACTACACACACCCATTTGTTTGATGCTGAATTTATTTACAGCGCTGAATTGAACCTCACACTACCGGATGGCACTACCTTCCAAGCCGAGGTTACCTCTATCTCTGACAATTACTCATTCTCTGTTACTACTATGCGTACTGGATTGGGGCTCAACACTAATTCGAGTACTGTGACTAGGGTGGCGAATGGGTGGTCAGTTGATTGGGTTATTGAGACAGATTGGAATTTGGATGACTTGGATTGGATTCAGGTACGAACTCAGGCGGTTGACTTCGAAGGAACTCGTTTGACGCCAGGCTTCACCACCATAGGAGGTGGAGCCAAGGCGATTGAGAACGATATGCAAATCGATGCGTGGGAGGTCAGAGCGCTCGATGGTAGGCTGTTATCGACAAGAGGTATACCAGCTTACCCGTTTGAAGTAGCGGCTGGAATGGAAGTCGAGGTAAGTGGAACCGTTAGGTTCGAGGACTCAATGTTCCGACCCAATGGTAGCAACTTCCAAGTGGGAGTTCAGGTAGAGGGCATAGGAGATATCTATCAGGTATCGGCCGAGGGTTCTTCTGATGGAACTTGGTATGCTACAGTTCCATTGCCCGCGGAATCTGGTTTGGCGAATCTGACTAGTTGGATTGTGCGGCCAGGGCCACTGGGCACCTCGTTGATAGGTGCTGAGGACAACACTGTAGACAGGACACCCGTATCCATAGTGGTAGATCCCAACCCACCTCAAATAGGGGAACTGATGATTCACACACCGAGTGGATTGAGGCCTGCTGATGGCAACAATTGGCCGGAGTCGAGGCCGCTCCCGCTATCTGTCGAGGTTTTCGATTCCGAGGCACTTGGAGGTGCGATTTTCCTACATTACTGGAGAGAAGGAATCGATGACTTCGATGATGATGGTTACGCCGACATAGATGAGTACATCATACTTCGAGAGACGACCCCGATGAAGCAGATAGGTTCGGCAAGAGTCGACTTCCGAGCCATAGACTTAATCGGTAACGGGGAGTTAGGATCTATCTCACTATATCTCACGGGAAGCGATCTAGCAGGCCATCCTTTGGACGATGGTGGTGGCCCAGGTATTGACAATGACAAGGCAACCATGGTCACACAGGATGACCTTCCCACATCAGTATCTTTACCTTCAATGGAATTCGATTCGGTAGACAGCCGTCTAATGGTGGGAGGCGATCACAGATTCACCTTCGCCATCCATGATGGAAATGGTATATCTTCGCTAGACAACTTCACGCTCACACTTTCCAATGGCAATCTCTCGACCGAACTCTGGTTCGACCCATTAACTCTCGAACTCTCATGTAGAGATGATTCACCAATCACCCCACTTGGCGTAGAAATTGTGGAGCTGGCAGCGGGTTCTTTTGAGGTGATAGTTCGGTTCCGGTTTACACTAGATTCGCCAATCAAATGGGACTCAGAACCACAGATACCGAGCCTTCGTGTGACGGAGCACGGTGAGGTGCTACCACTAGGGGCATCTAGTTTGGAACCACTCCAATGGTCGCTTGATCGACGTATGGAACTGGTGTTGATCAACACTTCTGATCTTTCACCGCCGTTCGGTCCTTATGATGGAGAGACCCTATACCTACAGTCCGGCGATCGCTTCAATTTTGAAGGGCGCATACAGCATCGTCTCGATGGCCGTGCGGTCACTTTAGACGGTGATTGGCAGGTGAACATGTCAATGGCAGACGGCTCTGTTGAGCCGGAGTGGTGGTTGGAACCGCTAGCCGAAGGTCGCACTTTCACGACAATG
>CAXFCF010000049.1:0-6964 GCA_964000875.1 uncultured Candidatus Poseidoniales archaeon | reverse complement strand
GGACCGGTGGGAGGCATCGGACCTGGACCCATCGGAGGACCGGTGGGAGGCATCGAACCTGGACCCATCGGAGGGCCGGTGGGAGGCATCGGACCTGGACCCATTGGAGGGCCAGCGGGAGGCATCGAACCTGGACCCATCGGAGGGCCAGCGGGAGGCATCGAACCTGGATCCATCGGAGAACCAGATGGTGGCATGAACGCGCCTGCCGGAGGAGCAGACAAAGGAACTGGGGAAGCTTCTGGCTCCGGCTCAGGTGCTGGCTCCGGCTCAGGTGTTGGCTCCGGCTCAGGTGCTGGCTCCGGCATCGGTGGACCGGATGGTGCTGCTGGCTCCGGCTCAGGTGCTGGCTCCGGCATCGGTGGACCGGATGGTGCTGCTAGCTCCGGCTCAGGTACTGGCTCCGGCATAGGTGGACCAACAGGTGCGGCGGGTTCTACAGCTGTCATAGGAGGGCCTGTAAGAGACACTGGTTCATCGAGAGTGGGTGCTGCCACTGCGGCCTCCGCCTCTTCCATCTCTTTGCGGGCGGCAATCAACTCATCCATACTGGCTGCGAATATCGATTCGACAGAACCTTTGTTGCTTCCCACGCCACTCACCTTGGATACGCCAGTTGTCGGAGCGAGGTTGATGTCTTCAATGCGTTGGCTAACAGACCTGCCCGATAACCTCCATTCAATAGTCTGATGAGCCAATCCCCCCTCCTCTGGTCGATGCCGAAACTCGGGGTGCTGGTGAACCCCGACGCCGGCCTTGGTGGTAGGCTCGGATTCAAGGGCAGCGACGGACGAGCTGCAGAGGCTCGAGCCGAGGGGGCTGTAGACCGAGCAGGGCCAAGGATGCAGGAAGCTTTGGAACATCTCTATACTCTCGGAATTTTCGAAGCCACCTTCGTGACATGCGAGGGGCGTATGGGGGATCCATGGTTCCCAGAAAACTTGGATCGGACAGCCACTGTTGGGGGATCTGAACCCAGTTCTGCTGAAGATACCATCCGCGCGGTCAAGGAGATGATTTCCCTAGACATCGACCTGTTGATTTATGCGGGAGGAGATGGTACCACGCGTGACATTGTCTCAGCCTTGCAGACCTCTGGTGCCGAGGAGCTGCCGATCGTAGGAGTACCATCGGGAGTAAAGATGCACAGCGGTTGCTTCGCAGCGTCGACTAGGGCGGCTGCCGAAGTAGTTCACTCATGGTTATCGGGCGACCTGTTAGTAGGGAGCACCGAAGTGATGGATCTCGATGAGGAGGCCTATGTCAAAGGGGAGTGGAAGGTTAGACTCTACGCCGAAGTCAAGACACCGTCATCTCCCAGGTGGATGCAAGGCGCCAAGCAGCGGGTCGAAGCTGCCGAGGAAGACGAAGTCTTGGAGGGACTAGCAAGACACTTGTCGGAAATGATGGAAGAAGACCCTGACCTATTGGTGATTTGGGGTTCGGGAGGCACTCTCAGGACGATGGCACGCGAGATTGGCATAAAGAAGACTGTGCTGGGAATCGATGCTATCAAGGGTGGTGAAATCATTGCACGCGATGTCAATGAAGCAAGCCTACTCAAACTATTGGAAGAGCATACTGGTGAAACCAAGATTCTGCTTTCTCCCATGGGTGGACAAGGATTCCTCATAGGAAGAGGAAATCTGCAAATCTCCCCTAATGTTCTCCGAAAGACTGGAGTCGGCTCTGTGTTAGGCATCGCTACACCAGCGAAGTTGCTAACTGTGAACGCACTGCGAATCGACAGTGGTGATGCGGAGATTGATACGCAGTTCCGAGAGGCAAAATACCTCAAAGTCCTACAAGGATACAGAACGACACGCTTGGTGAAGGTGGCTCTTGACTAGTCAAGACGAGCGAATGCTGCTTGCACGAGTCCGAAGAAAGGTGGCGATGGACGATTCGGACGGCTCTTGAACTCGGGATGGTATTGAGTTCCGAAGTAATACGGGTGCCCCTCCAACTCGATTATCTCCATCCTCTGACCGGTGGTGTCGCGGCCAACGAACTTGAGCCCAGCCCCCTCCAAACTCTCAACCATATCTGGATTGACTTCGTACCTATGCCTGTGGCGCTCGTGGATCTCCATCTCACCATCGTACAACTCGTATGCGACACAATCCTCCGTCTGTAAGTTAGTCTGACGACTGCCAAGTCTCATCGTGCCTCCCATGTGTGTCTTACTTCCTTCAGGCATGAAAATGACAGTCGGGTGTGGAGTCGCTTCATCGAACTCGGTGCTGTTCGCTCCCGCAAGGCCTAGCACATTGCGAGCGAACTCGATTACCGCTATCTGTAGACCGAGGCAGACACCAAGGTACGGAACGCCATTGGTTCTCGCGTAGTTAGAAGCGAGAATCTTACCCTCAATTCCGCGGTTTCCGAAACCACCGGGAACTAGTATGCCGTCTGCCGCCTTGAGCGCATCCCATGCAGCGGCGTGCGTATAAGAATTATCCTCCGCTGTAGAATCCTCCAAGTTAGCAGCCTCGACCCATGAAATTTCCATCTTAGATCCGACCTTGTAGGCAGAATGTTGCAGTGCCTTGATGACACTAAGATATGAATCAGAGAGGCCTGTGTACTTACCAACCATCGCGATGTTAACCGTCTTCTCAAGAGAGTCGACGCGATCTGCCATCGCCTGCCATTCAGAGAACAAAGGACGTTCGGGATTCATCTTGAGTCCCAGTTTCTGAGCAATCAACTCGGTGGCACCCTGCTCCTCCAATAGAAGGGGTACGCGGTAGATGTTTGATACATCGTGTGCGCTGAGAACATGGCTCTCAGGAACATGGCAGAACAGAGCCAACTTCTCCTTTGTAGCAGGCTCAAGTGGCTCCTCAGCACGGCAGACAAGGAAATCTGGAGATAGACCAGCAGCTCGTAACTCCTTTACCGTGTGTTGAGTCGGTTTCGTCTTCTGTTCGCCGACCACGCCTACAACTGGAACGAGACTCACATGTACGAAAACAATGTTCTCGCGACCAACACGAAACTGAAATTGACGAAGGGCTTCAACGAACGGGGCACTCTCGATATCGCCGACGGTGCCACCCAACTCGATGACGCAGACATCAGGGGAAGCCCCGTTTCCATCGACGGGTGTGTGAGCAACCCGCTCGATCCAATCCTGAATCTCGCCGGTTATGTGAGGGACTACCTGCACCGTCTTACCCAAGTAATCGCCCTTTCTCTCACGCTCGATGACATTCGAGTACACCTTGCCGGTAGTTATGTTGTTGTCACGGGTCAAAACGATGTCGAGGAACCTCTCGTAGTTGCCAAGATCGAGGTCAACTTCGCCGCCATCGTCGAGAACGAACACCTCGCCGTGTTCAAACGGACTCATCGTCCCAGCATCGCTGTTCAGATATGGGTCAATTTTGACCGCAGTCACTCGATAACCGAGTGACTTCAACAGCACTCCGATGCTACTCGCAGTCACTCCTTTTCCAAGTCCAGACAGGACGCCCCCGCTGACCACAACATATCTCATGGGAATCAACGGGGTATGGACCCGTTGGGCGTAGCCTATCAAGGTTGGTGTGAAGACATCGCAAGGAGCACCTAGACAAGCCTCCCCGCGCATCTTCAAGTAGCCACCGTGACGACGGGAGCCGATGGCAGGAGGACCCGGTGAGACTGTGTTGGTTACCGGCGCCAACGGTCAAATAGGAACCGAATTGGTTCTTGCTCTACAAGAACGGTATGGAACTGATTCCGTTATTGCCTCAGACCTTTGTGAACCATCCGACCTGCAAGGGCCGTTCGAAATATGCGATGTTCTTGACAGAGGGAGGCTCGAAGAGATAGTAGATGACCATGGAGTCACGATAATCTATCACCTCGCAGCGCTATTGTCGGCCACAGGGGAGAAAAATCCGGAACTCTGCGAACGAGTTAACATAGGTGGTCTAGCCAATGTGTTGGAACTAGCGAAGGAAAGGGGTTGCAGAGTCTACTCCCCTTCATCAATAGCCGTTTTTGGTCCCGACTGCCCCAAGCGAGCGATGCAAGATTCACCGCTTAACCCGACCACTACCTATGGGGCTACGAAAGTCACGGGGGAAGACATGGCGAAGTACTACTGGGATGCACATGGAGTCGATGTCCGAGGCATTAGATACCCTGGGCTGATATCCTGGAAGGCGCCACCCGGCGGAGGAACGACTGACTACGCGGTCGAGGTATTCCACCACGCCTTGAACTACGGTTCCTACACCTGCTTCGTTCGCAGTGAAACTGTACTTCCGATGATGTACATGGACGATGCAATCCGAGCTACACTTGAGTTGATGGACGCACCATCTGATTCACTGGGGCCGTCACGAGCGTGCTACAACTTGGCTGGATTCTCGTTCGCCGCCGGTGAACTAGTGGCAGCTATTGGTGAACGGGTTGAGGGGTTTGAATGCACATTCAAACCAGATGTGAGGCAGAAATACGCTGACTCATGGCCTAACGAAATTGACGATACTGTGGCAAGGGATGACTGGAACTGGAAGCCGGAGTTCAGTATGGAAGAGATGGTTGACGAGATGTTGGCAAACCTCAGTTGAGACTCAATCCTCAACCTCGCCACCCAAATCAGGCTGCGATGGATCTTGACTCGCCCATAGGACATCATCGATACGAAGCACCGATACCGCAGCTTCAGTAGCACCGAGGATAGCGTTGCGAGCGACGCCGACCGGTTCGACGACACCTACCTCGGCCATGTCGGCCTGTCGCTTGGATACAAGATCTAGACCAATCCAATCACCTTGCTCGTGCTGCGTAGCGGTCAGTGAGATGAGCTCATCGAGAGCTGACATCCCAGCGTTTGTAGCTAGAGTCATTGGAATCGTCTCCAGAGCAGCTGCGAATGCTTCGATGGCAAGTTGTTCGCGACCAGCCACGGTCGCTCCCCATGCCCGAAGATGCCTCGATAGTGAGACTTGAGTCGCCCCCCCTCCAGGCACCACTCGTGAATCAGTGACCATGTTGCAAGCGACATTTACTGCATCGGTGAAGCAACGCTCTACCTCCTCAATCCGTACCTTGCTCGTACCTCTGACGATAAGCGTGTAACCGTGCGCCTTCGAACCTTTCAGCATCAAATGGTTGACTTCAGCCCACTTTGACTCGGTAAGCGACTCAAACAATCCGAGATCTTCTGCACTAGCCAAACTCGGTTCATGAATCAGTGTCGCACCGGTAGTCATAGCAATCAGATCGAGATCCGGCTTCTCTACACGACGGTATGCTGTGATTCCTGCTGAATCCAAGGCAGCAATC
Organism: uncultured Candidatus Poseidoniales archaeon; assembly: GCA_964000875.1. GTDB lineage: Archaea > Thermoplasmatota > Poseidoniia > Poseidoniales > Thalassarchaeaceae > MGIIb-Q1. The sequence continues at coordinate 1,681 of CAXFCF010000049.1, read as the reverse complement.
GCCATGTCATCCAAACCATCACGAGCGAACAGGACGGAACATCCAGTAGCAGCAATCGCATCGACTCGGGCTTTGACATCAGCGGCCTCCTGCTGTTGTAGAGCCTCCAACATCGATGGGTCACGAATCGTAAACGATGCGTCAAGATTCGGCTTACGACGTGATATACCTCCGTCAAGGAGAAGCACCTTTCCACCATCTGGATGAAGTGGCATATCTGGAGATACCTTCTGTTTAGCAAGCACAAGACCCGCTACTAACTCACTTGCTTCGCTCGGGCGACCTAGTTCGTGAATCCGCTTAATCGTAGACTCGTCTGGTGAACGGCCATCGTTACCATCCGAGAGACCTGTAGCTGCTTCGACGGCTAAGACGCTCAATCTCGAACGCACACCCTCGTCAGACTTACCTGCTAAGGAAGTCAACACGGCGTCCTCTAGCATCGATTTGGACGCATCGCGGCTGATGGATAACAAATGATTAGCCGCTTCAGCGGCTGCCATCCTGTAACCAGATTCTATGATTGCTGGGTGGATGCCAATCTCGGCAAGGTCGAGAGCGTTCTGCAACAACTCGGCAGTGAGAAGAACCGTGGAAGTCGTCCCATCCCCTGCACGATCATCCTGTGCAGATGATTGAGCAATCAGCATACGTGCAGTGGGGTGCTCGACCTTCGCCGTCTCGAGCACGGTTACACCGTCATTGGTTACCGTAGAGGCTCCCTCTCCATCAACCAGCATTTTATCCAAGCCGGATGGACCCAAGGTGCTACGAACCGCATCAGCGAGAGCTTGCGCCGCGACTACATTGTTGCGAAGAGCTGTCATGCCCTGAGAACGCTCGGTATCGCTCAGAAGGGTCTCATGCTCCTGTCGTGTCATTCGCTCGGCCGAGCCGCAGGTTCGTCTTAAGGGCGCTGGATTCTTCTCGCGTGTGCGCGCCTGCACATAGCAAGCATTCATATATCTCCGGCCTTTCGCACTATACAACCCCGAGTTAACTAGTGGTGCAGGAAATGTCTGGAGAACGATTTACACCAGGTGGCGAAGACTGGGAAAACCAGATCTTGGAACAGTTGGCAAAGATGTTCAAGGACATGGGTATGCCAATCGACACCAACACCCTCCGAGGAATGATGGAGCAAATCCGCTCGCAGTTTGACGAAATGGGTATCGACCCCGAGAACCTCTCTGAGGGTAAGATTGAGTTAAATCTTGAAGCAACCATGCAGGATCTTGCTAAAATGATGGGTTCGTCATTCGGCAACAAGGAACCCATCACCGTTGAAGTCGAAGAAACAAAAAACGAGGAGGACGATGACCTCGCAAACATCAGTGATGACGATCTATACGAAACAGACTCTGAACTGATGTTGACCATCGATGTGAGCCGCTTGTCTGACTTGGACGAAGATAAGCTCGAGCTCTCACTCACTGGTAGTGGAGAGGTGCTCAGTGTGATGATTGAGGGGCGACCCAAGCCGATCAAGCAATACTCGCTGCCTATGGCTGCCAAATCAATTGAAGAATGGAGTATCAACAACGGTATACTCGACCTCAAACTTACCAAATGATGCAATACAACGGAAGTGAATTAATGGGAAGAACACCTGTTATTGGAATAGACCTAGGAACGACGAACAGCTGTGTCGCTACCATCGAAGGTGGCGAGGCAGTCGTGA
>CAXFCF010000048.1:0-7001 GCA_964000875.1 uncultured Candidatus Poseidoniales archaeon | reverse complement strand
GGAATGACCACTCGCAGAATGCTAGTGAGCGGCCGACTTGATTTTCCCATAATCTGCTCTGACTCTCATGAATGCCTAGACCATTCGCTTCGCCTACTGGTTGGAAGTCGAGGTTTCTGGGGCGGCCTTGTTCGTAGAGAGCGTGCCCAGTCTCATGTAGGGTTCCAAAAATAGCGCCATAGGGTTCCTTCTCATCGTAACGAGTGGTCCACCTAACATCGTCGGGGTTGGAACCGCCGCAGAACGGGTGGGTTGACTCGTCGCGGCGTCCGGCTTGGAAATCAAAGCCCACGGCTTCCGACAGAGCTTGGCTGAGAGACTCTTGTGCTGATTTAGGCCATGGATGCTTGTGCACCCATGAGTGATCTGGTTTCTTATCAAGAGCTCCCACCGCTTTAATCAATGGAACAGATGAATTCCTTAGGCCATCGAAAAGAGCGTCGACCTTGGCAACTGTGAGTCCTGACTCATAGAGATCCAAAAGAGCATCGTATGGATTGTCTTCGTAACCGAGATAGTCAGCGAGTTTGCGAGACATTTCAATCATCTTAGAGAGATCGTCGCGGAATATGGAGAAATCATTCTGCTTACGTGCCTCTGTCCATGAAATAATTGACTTTGATTTGTGACGAGCGAACTCCTCTACGAACTCAGGTGGTTTCTTCGTAGCCTTATTGTAAGAATCGCGGATTAACCTCAAGTTACCACATTCAATCTCGTCGTCACCTACTTCATTCTCAGCCTGTTCCAGTAGGGCACCTACTTCTGGAGCAGTCATCCTAGCGTGACTTTCCTTAGACAACCAAGCCATCTGCTCAGCGCGTAGTGTGGCTCCCTTCGGTGGCATCATGACTTCCTGATCCCAACCAAGTAAACCCCCTATCTGACCTATCACATCTAGTTCTCGCATCCTTGCCATAAGGGCATCATATGCTTCGCTCATAAATCGCCGAACATCACATCCACCTCAAACCCTACGATGCTACAATCAAGTGTATGGGAACAAGAAAGATGATGTGTGGTAATTGAAAATATACTGTGGTTGATAGACGCGCGAACCTCTCAAGAACAGGACTTCCCTCGCCCTAACTAATGAGGAGTTATGTGAACATAGCGGGATACCGCTTCGTCGACCTCCCTGATAGGGACAAATTACGAACTCCATTCAAGCAACTTTGTGACCGCCTAAACCTCAAAGGAACTATCTTATTGAGTCACGAGGGAATCAACTTCTTCCTCGCTGGAAAGGAGGCTTCGATTGACGAGTTCCTAGTTGAGTTGGCGAAGGATGAGCGTTTTGAGGGAATTCCACTAAAGGTGAGTCATGCGGATCACCAGCCATTTCGCAGGATGCTTGTGAAACTGAAAAGGGAAATCATTTCAATCGGAATAGATGATGTTCGACCTGCTGAAAAAACTGGTTCTTTTGTCTCGCCGCAGGAGTTCAAACAGTGGATGGATGATGGCGAGGATTTGTTGGTTCTTGATACGAGGAACGATTACGAGGTGAGGCTTGGAACATTCTCGGGTGCTGTCGATCTAGGTATCCAGAATTTTAGGCAATTTCCTGAGGCGGTGGAGGGTATGAACGATGACCTGAAATCTAAGCGTGTAGTCATGTTCTGCACTGGTGGAATTCGCTGCGAAAAGGCTTCGGTTGTGATGATGAATGCTGGATTTGAGGATGTGTATCAGATTGATGGAGGAGTTCTTGGTTACTTTGAGAAATGCGGAGGGGTTCATTGGGATGGCGAGTGCTTTGTTTTCGACAGACGAGTGGCTGTAGCTCCTGACTTACAGGAAACCAATACTGTAGTCTGCTTCGCTTGCCGCGAGCCGCTGACAATAGAGGAGCAGTCTGACAATTCATATGTGCCCGGAGTCAGTTGTACTTACTGTGCTTGAGACTCTAAGTATGGTTGGCCGTCTAACTCATATCAGAAACAATGGTCGCCTGTATAGATGGGCGAGGTTTTTGAGGCTGAGATAGTCGACATAGTCGACGCTTCTGCCAAACGAGAAAAGTTGCAACTCAACATCGCTTTAGGTGCTACTGCAGTGTTTGTCATCACCATGATGGTAATCGCTTCCATTTTCTCGGCAGGCTCGATCGATGATTCCTTCAAAGACTCGAATGAAAACCATTGGTTGCCCGATGTGGAGGATAGAAGGGACCTACAATACCTGAACACTGATGTGTTCAGTAGAGTTTCTTGGAACGGCTCTTATGGAACTGAAGAAGTGCGTTCAATCTATGTCTCGGTTGACAGTATAACCGCCGCTGACGGCGGTGCTGGATTAACTGGTGATGCTGAAGTTCACCTGGGGCTCTGGCTGCCAGAGATAGAAGGTTGTGACTGGGACTCACTAGTGGATAATGGAACATTAGCCGCTGACGGAAACACAGCCTGTGCGGTTCCAGTAATTGCCGAGGTTGGACCATATTACGACGATGGAGATGTTGATGCATTGACGCCCGCTGATCGCCTCGGACGCTTCCTTATCGAGAACTTCGTCCCCCATGGTTATGGAGTCGCGCAAGTCTCAGTATTCGGAACCGGAGAAAGTAACCATTGCATGGATCTGATGGGTTTGGATGAGCAGAGAGGAATACATGCTGCTGTCGAATGGTTAGGTACGCAGCCGTGGTCAAATGGTAATGTAGGACTCATCGGTAAATCCTACGATGGCAGTACTCCATGGCAGGCAGCAGCCATGGGTTCGGAGCACCTCAAGACTATTGTGCCGATGTCTGGATTAATTGGAGTACACGACCTAATGTGGCGGAATGGAAGCATGGAAGCAAGGGGGGCTATCATGCACAATGGTGTGTATGGTAGCTTCGGCCTAGATGGTGACTTGGAAGACGCTGAAAACGCTTGTGAAGGTTACATGGAAGGATACTACGCGGGTATTGGTGCATACATGTCAGGCGATGACCTGTCGTGGCTTGGATCGGACTACTGGGAGGAACGCCATTTCCTTGAAAGAACAATCCAGAACTATCAGGGTTCAGTATACATCATCCAAGGAATGCAAGACTGGAATGTTGACCCGCACATGGCCTTCCCAACTCACAATATCATGATCGAAAACGGATTCGATACAAAGGGTCTGTATGGACAATGGGCGCATGATTACCCAGATAGGAAGTCGGGGCACGAAAGTCTGAATTCAGGTAGGGGGCAAGAGGCTTATCCGTTTACCTTACGTTGGGATTGGGCGGACGACCTTCTCGAATGGTTCGACTTCTACCTATACAATAAGGGACCACAACCACGCCTAATTGCTGAAATTCAAGACAACATGGGTGGTTGGCGTGTCGAGGAGAGTTACCCTCCTATCGACACAGAATGGATAGAGTTCGGGATGGATGAATTCGAAATAATCTCAGGAGGGGGGTTTGTGACCTCCACCTCTCAATTGATACTTCAATCCCCGTTATTTGAAAATGAAACCAGAATTATTGGCACACCTACTTTCCATGTCGAAGCTACAACATCCATTGGATCGACCTCGGGTCACCTAGGTGTGGAGATGGTACTGGATTCCAATGGAATGCACCTTGGGCACGCTGTCATGGATTTACGCTTCCATGCAGGGGGAAAGCAAGGTGAATTCTTGAGTCCACTCGGAGAGACCGTGATTGCCAAGATGGAATTCTTCGGCATGGATGTGATCGTGCCTGCGGGGGATGCCATACGACTCATCATCACACAAACTAACGAGGACTATGTCCCAAGTGCAATCAGCACATTACCAGTTACTGTATCCCTAACAGAAGCAAGCATACTTTCGCTATCGACGGTTGAGAGACCATGTGATATCTTGTTCATGCCGCCAATGATGGAAGGTGAATATCCCTACTGTGTACAGTCAGAGAATTGAAGTGATGTAATCAGTTCAAACAATCATGCAACCCAACCAGCCTCAGCAAACGCATGTAGTAGGTGGGCACATAGCACAACCAAGCGCAACCTCGCCATTCGGAGATTCACAACCAATGGTCTATGCTCAACCACCTTCACAAGTTTCGAAAATTATCGGTATTTGTGTGATGGTGTATGGTGGATTGCAGATTGTAGGCGGGTTGCTTTCTGCCGCAGGAGGTCCTGTGATGAATGAGTGGCTCGGTGGCATGGGTGATGAGATATCCGAGGCTTTGATGCCTACTTGGGTCTATGTGGTCCAAGGACTAGTTGGTATGATTGTTGGAGGGATTCTGATGTATGGTGGTTGGATGATGGTCAACTTCAGAAAAATGGGTATTTGGGTTTGCTTCGGGGCAATCGCAATCTCAGCAATCTTGGGCATCGTCATGTCATTTTTTACTCCCTTAACTGGTGTCGAAGAATCCGGAATGGATCCCGAAGCGATGAGGGCGATAATTGTTGGATCTAGTGTTTTTGGAGCGTTGTGTGGCGGTTTGGTTTGTGGCTTATTGACTGCAATCCCATTGTTCGTCTCTAACAATGGAATGGAATAAGTTAGTGAAACAAACGCTTGACAAGAACCGTAGCGTAAGCACCGCTTGGCAAATCAAAAGAAAGGTTAACCTTCCACCTCTTGTGTTTAGGTGAACCATTCAAATCGTCTGGTTCCGGAACACTTGCTTCTATAGTTGGTTCAACCCAAGTAGGCCTCATGTTACTCGATAGATATTGATCGATGGAGGAGAGATCAAGTTCGGAATGGGGCATCTTGATTTGCTCGGGGAGTGATTTCATGCCAATTGTAAGTTGTTCAATTATCGCTCGCTTCGCACCTCCTCGCTTACCTGCTGGTGACTCTGGATAGAGTAGTGGACCGCCCACACCTATGTCTACAGAGTATAGCTGGCTCTTATCGAAAATCTCAGTAAGCAACTTGACTAGAAGGTGGTTCCATTCTGCTGCCTGCCATGCTGATAGCCAGATACCACGGATATCGAAAGGAATAGAGAGGTAAACTTCGCGCCACAAATCTTCGCCAGCAAGACCCTCTTGAGACGCTTTACGGAATGCCTTGACTTGACGGAAGAACGGTTTGTGTTCAACCTGTACTCTTCCTATCTCTGGCCATGCTTCAGTGAACTTACGCTTATCCCTGCGCTTATCCGACCTATCCGACTTGTTCCTTTCAGAAAGGTGAATCCGCATAGCTTCCTCAAACTCACCTTTGACTATATGAGAACCTGGTAGGCGACCCTTTACTGCTGAACCAAAACGCTGGCTGTCGAACCAATTGGGCCAACCGAATTCTTGTGCTTGGGAAAGTCTGCGGCCTAAACCTTGGACTTGTTCGTGGGTAAGGTCTCTAACTACAATCTGGAATCTGTTTCCACTATGGTGGCCACTTCGAAGTTTAGATTCAACCCCTCCCAATAGGGTTAAGCGCCATCCTGATTCTATCAGGCCTTCACTCAAATCTCCTATTGATTCACCTTTCTTCTCCGGAAGTTTCGACTGTTGAACAGAAGACGGGATAGTTACAAGCTGAGAGGTTACAGCGTGTCTATCCTTCAACCCCGCCAAGCCAAAAGAGCGGCGCGGCACTGATAGGGAACGGGAAAGATGTGCGAGTAGGGATAATGAATCGTGACTCTTTTTCTCAAGGCGGTATAACCTGTGTTCATGGCTCGCCCAAGTGTCTCCTGTATCGGGTTCAGGACCACCTAGTTCGATGACACGGAAGTCTTCTGGCTTCTGACGAATCTTCACCATGGCTCCTCCCTCAAAGAGAATGTGAAGGGGGCGACCCATCAAGTGCTCGGTATGTCTGGGCGCTTTAATGGACGAAAGCCTCAACGTATTGGGTGGCGACTTGGAACCTTGTTCTATGAATCCACTAACTGGTTGGTTCCGAGATGGATGCTGCAACACGGATCGATGGGATGTGGGCAGCCATACTGTATGTGTGGTCGTCGATGAGGAGTTTCTGGCTTTCAGTCGACAAGCAGGCAATGATCTCTCGACACCTATGCCTGAATTCTCCTTTCCCGGGCTCAATGAAGGTGACCGGTGGTGCCTATGTGCTTCCCGTTGGAGAGAAGCATACGAGATGGGAAGTGCTCCCCCCGTGATACTAGAATCAACTCATGTAAGAGCATTGGAGCATTGTGAGTTGGCGCAATTGGAGGAGATGGCTTTCGTGAAAGAAGATACCAAGGATTCACAACCAGAGTCAGACGCCGGGGCATCCGAAGGTGAGTGAATGGGTGAAGGTGGAAGTGGTGTCCAGTCAACTAGGGTTCCGGAAAGAGTAGTGGACGGAAAGCCGACGCTGTTCATGTTCGAAACATGCCCCTTCTGCTGGAAGATCAAAGCGCTCCTCTCGTACAAGGGAATTGATTTCTCAAAAGTCGAGGTCGACCCAATGAAGAAACATGAGTTGTCATGGTCGGAATACACCGCTGTGCCGGTTTTTATCGATGCAGATGGAACCCAAGTCAACGACTCCAACTACATACTCCATTATCTCAATGAGACATATGGCCAATCATCTTGGTTCCCAGCCCACGGCACAGATGCAACGCACGATAAGTGGATGGATTTCAGTGGTGATGTGCTCGGAAAATCAATACTACCTGTGATCTACAAATCGTACGGATCAAGCCTGAAGGCCATGGACTATGTCACCAAGGTAGACAAGTTCAGCAAGTTCCAGGCATTCAAAGCCAAATGGATAGGGGCTTTTGTGATGAAAATGGTTGGCAAGAGCCGAGGTAAGTTGTTTGAGTTACCTGCTGAAGAGAATCTGGATTACCAACTGGATGTTCTCTCTTCCGGGTTCACCGGGGATTTCTTCGGAGGGAAGATACCCAACGGTGCTGATTTCGCAAACTACGGAATCCTGCGTAGCATGCAGGGATTGAGAGGGTGGGATATTGTTACCTCCCACAAAAGTGCTGGCCCGTGGTTCGCTCGTATGCAAGCGGCTTCAGGAATCTGAGAATCAAACTACATTCTTTGGAACCGCGAAGGTCAGAGCAAACGCCACGAATCCGAGACAGCAGGCGCTAC
>CAXFCF010000047.1:0-7027 GCA_964000875.1 uncultured Candidatus Poseidoniales archaeon | reverse complement strand
GGTCTGGTTGATGTTAGGATTGGAACCGATGTCGGTGCGGGGCCGTTTGAGAACTATCTCTTGGAGCAGGAGTTCTATGAATCGGCGATGAATGGGCTACAGTGGATTATTGACCACAGGGACGATGCTTGGCCGGGAGTCGATGAAGAAAGCCATGGAATCGACATCATATCGCTATCTTGGGGGATTACCAGCCACGAGAACGGTGGTTCCGATGGCACCGACATGCACAGTAGAATTCTCGATGATGCGATGCTAGCTGGGGTGACAGTATCCAACGCGGCAGGTAATGATGGCCCGGATAACGACGGTCTGTCAGGTATGAGCGCCTCCTCTCTCTCGATAACCGTTGCCGCCACCGATGACAAGAACACAATAGACAGGTCAGACGACACCATCGCCTCTTACTCCTCAAGGGGGCCAAGGAGAGATAACGGAGACTCCAACCCTCTTGACGAATTGGTTCCAGAGATTAGCGCACCTGGCACAAACATCGTGCAAGCAGAGGGGTGCGTGACCTCGGGTGGCTGCAACAATAACATCCCAGGGCAAGATGCTTCGGATAACACCTACACTGGTCGCGGTTCGGGAACCTCGTACGCCACGCCTGCCGTAACGGGAGTAATCGCCTTGGTGATGGAGGCAAATCCTGATCTCGAACCATTGCAGATCAAGGAGGTTCTCAAGCAAACTGCGGAGAGGCGAGGGCCGGCCTCCGCTCCAACCATCGACCCCTTTTGGAATCGTGACTTTGGTTACGGCATGGTCGACGCTTACGCCGCAGTCGAGTTGGCACAGCATCTTTCGGCTACCAACCAATCTAGTTCCATAGACCCCTATCTGCAGAATCATCTGAGTTCTGTCAATGTGAGTGGTTCTGAAGCGATCATAACTGGATTGTCGTGGGCACAACAGGGCGTTATCGACAGGGTCGAGTTCAGGTTCGAAGGTGGCGAATGGCAGGAGACAACCTACGAGGAACTAAACGGTAGCAACATGACATCTACGGTACCATTCACTTGGACCATTGGCCTGAATGTCGATGGTATGAGTGCGGGTAACCATACAGTAGAGATCAGGGCAGTCTCTGGAGACATGACCTCACTCCCTGTACTAGCCACAGTAACCGGTACAGGCCTTGGAATGAATACCTCCTCGTCACCGATTGTTTTCCTCTCAGTAGGCGTATCAATCGTGTTGATTCTAATCATTGGTTTCGTTGCTTGGAAAGCGTTTTCGACACCGGTAAGGATGACCATGGAAGATGAACCTCTTGAAGCCGAGTTAGTGGAGGCTCCCAGCCTTGAAGGAATGACAGTAACTCAGCTCAAGGAACTAGCAAGGGAGCAGGGAGTGCCTGTTTCAGGTACAAAGGCGCAACTCATTGAACGGCTTTCTTAGTCCAAGGTTGGTTTTGCAGGGAATTGATAATCTCGACGTCGGTCCCCGCCACATGGCGGAGTTCTCCGACCGAGCCAACGCGATACAGCCTACTGGCGTCAGGAAGATGTTCGACCTTGCCGGAAAGGATGCCATACACCTTGGTCTCGGCGAGCCGGATTTTCAACCTCCGGACATTGCCATCGAGGCATTCTACAATGCCATGAAGGATGGTAGGAACAAGTACACCACTACACAGGGCCTTCCGGCCTTGAGGGCGGAGATAGCATCGCTCTGGAAACATTTGGAGCCAAGCTTGGACGAGAGTCATGTTTGCATCACGATGTCCGGCACGAACGCGTTGCTGAACACTTGCCTTGCTTTCCTGAACGAAGGTGACAACATCTTGTTGCCAGACCCCTGCTTCCCGCTATATGGTCCACACGCGACCATTGCCGGCGCACAGGGAAGGTTCTACCCGTGCACCTTTGACAACGAGTTTGTCCCCTCTGTGTCAGACTTGGAGGAATTGGTTGATGAGAGAACCAAGGCAGTGATATTCAACTTCCCGAGTAACCCTACGGGAGCTACCATAACGGAGTCACAAAGGGATGAGTTGCTTGCTTTCGCCGCTAAGCACGATTTGTGGCTGGTCACTGACGAGGTATACGATCGCATCATCTACGACAGGCCACATGTATCATTCCTTGGCGCTGGATACGATAAGGTAGTGATGATTCAGTCGTTCTCCAAAACCTTCGCCATGACTGGCTGGAGGATAGGATACGTACTTTCACCGAACGCGGAGGTCATGACTCAGATTACCAAACTACAGTACTATGTGACCGCTTGCTCAACTGATGCGATGCAGTATGGCGTCCTAGCAGCTCTGCGTGAATCTTCTGAATATCCATCGGAAATGAGGGATGCTTTCAGGAATAGGAGGGACTTGATTTGCCGGCGCCTCAATGATATGCCCGGGGTATCCTGTCATGTTCCCGAAGGTGCGTTTTATGTATTCCCGAAGATTGAATTCCCTGGATGGAGCAGCGTTGATGTCGCCCTCGAGATTCTCAAGGAGGGGGTCGTATGTTCCCCTGGTTCAGCCTTTGGCAGTGCTGGTGAAGGACATCTGCGATTCGCCTATACAATCGATGTCGAAAGAATCGATGCGGCTATGGATATAGTCGAAAGAGTACTCATGCGTATCAAGGACTCTCCTCCGCCTGAGCAGCCTGCAGACTTCTGAGTTGGTACGATGTTTTGGACTATTGCAGGGCTATTGCTAGCAACTGTCGCGGGTCTTTTTGTCCCGCGCCTCCCCGCGGTTCTCATTCCTCGCTTGAGTGCTATGGAGGGTGGCCTTGCTGATTTCCCTAAGCCACAACCAGTCAACAAGAGACTAATCGCCCAACTACTGCAGATGCGTACCCTCTGGTCTGCATCTTTCGTCTTCTCACTGATACCCATATCCACTGGACTCCTGATTCTAACTACTTATGCCGACCCAATTGCATTTGGTCTTCTGCTTGGAGGTGGGTGGTCTATTCTTTCCAGACTTATCCCTGGCGATGATGGTAGTATTCCCAACACACCCTACGGTCTGGACATGATAGACGAACTAGATCAGATGCGGAGGGCGGAGTTGAATTGTTGCTCCACCGCCGAACCTTGCTGGGAGGTGGCTGCTGTGAGATGTTCGAACTGCAAGCATGTACACATGGCTCGTGCGAGGCCGGATTTGGGTCGTAGAAGGGGTGACAAGTTGGTCGGAGTGGCGAGAATCTTGTTACAGGATAGCCATCCTATGGTACGTTCCGAAGAGTGAGTCAATCGTCGAGGAACTTTTCTCTTGCCTTGGCTATTGCGCTCAACATGTGTGACTGGCCATCTTTCTTTTCATCGGTGGCGTAATCGGCGATTTCAGCATCAACCACTTCTTCGGTGTCATCGTCATTACTTGCTGAATCTTCACCCTCAGAACTTCCTTCGCCGGGTGCTGGCAGAGCCAAGGTCTCGCCATCCTCATCGGGATTTAGATCGAACCAATTTGAGTCGCGGTCTACCAACCATTCCGGTAGATCCTGCCGTCCTCCTCCTAGCGTTGCCATCGTGGTGAAGGTGGCCAGCGGTAGGACTGCCAGTGCTACCAGTAGGTCGAGAAAAGAGGTCTCAGGGACGGCTACATCGACTGGTAGGAATGCTTCAAGCAGGCTCTTCTCCAGAGAAATCTGCTGCCATTGGGATACATCGGGTTCAATCCAGTTGAACGCGATACCCACTATCGTCCTGCCCAACATCCAGAGTAACAGTACCGGAAACATCCAGTTGATACGCGTGACATTGACGAGGAATCTGCGGACGCTGGAGGCAGCCCCAACCCACCTTTGGGCGTATCCAGGGAAGGTACGAAGAATGATGGCAAGTGAGACAATATAGCCCAGCATAGCTAGTTCTAGAAGGCGGTTTGGAATCAACCACTCACTAGGTACAAATCGCAGCACCAAGAGTGGGGTGATGGCCAGAATAATCTGTAGTGGAGCGGCCAACATCTGCAGGCCACCATGGACTTCCATTAAGTCGCGGTTCTTCCTTAGAACCTCGTTGTGCACCGTTTGCATCATTTTCCCATGGGGTGAATTCAACAGGGCGAGCCTCGCGTTGTCGACTAGACTTGCGTCTCTTATCCGCCGGCTCGCACCCAATACTGGCATCCAGCCACCCTTTTCAGCGACTTGGACGGGCATCCATCCGCCAACCGTCAAAGCGAGTGCTAAGGAAATCAAGCCATAGGTCAATGCTGCACCGAGAATCCACGGTACAAGGTCAACTCTGAGTAGGGCGCGGTCACCAAAGACACCTCCGAAGTCGATGAAGTAGGTGGCAGCGAATGCGATGGCTGGAGCTACGATGACCTGGCCACAGACGATGATGGTCAGCCAGAGGCGCTCAAGAAGGGTTCCTCGCTTCCTCGCCACATCTCGCCCCTCGCTTTCGACGACATATTCTCTTCGCTACGAACATGGCGCTAGAGGGCTGAAACCAGACCTATGGTCTGATAGCGGAAGACCCAGATTCCGGGAGTCTATCCACAGACGAGTTGCAATCAACCTTTTTACCGGTTCATAGGTGGGCTTGGTGTTGATACGAATGAGCCGCTCGAAATCCCTCCTGCTTTCTTTGCTCATGATTACGACTGTTCTTGCCCCTGTAGCGCTCACTGCGACTGCTGGAAGTCCGAAGAATATGGTCGATTTCAAGATTGATTCGATAACCTTCGGTAACGCTAGTGTAGACCTACATGATTGGGAGCAACCCGATTCGACCATTGTATCGTTTGCCAGAAAGGGAGAGGCCGTGCCTATTCAAGTGAAGTTCAAGCAGGGCGGCAGCTCTCTGCAGGATACCTCGGCAACTGCTAAGATTCAGGTTTGGCATCCCGTAGGAGTTGTCATTGAAGAGTGGCACTTCAATCTCTCATTGTCTGGCGGTGAGACTGTCGTAGAGGAGGTGGTTTGGGTGACCACGGCTGCACATAGCGTGCTTGCAGATGATGGTACACTGTCCGGTGGATTCCACATCCGTGGTGTGGTAGACGCTGGGATTATGGAAGGTGATACCTCAAACGACATGGATGAGAAACCCCTTCCAGTGGTAGTCTGGTATGACCCTATGGAGGTCGGTCGCTGCCAGGCTGCACCATGCAACCAAGGAATTTCGTACAATACTCCGGTGTTTGCATCGATGGGATACGATCCCGGAACAGGAGCGGCAGATAGTCTAGGTCCTTTCCTTATCAGCAATGCATCTTCTTACGATGGTAACCATCATTGGAGGCACTCGGCAGCGGGTCAGGATTACGAGAGCAATGCCAACGACCGTCTTCTGTGGGGTTGGCACATCCAGAACCAAGGAAGTTGTACAGATGACCCAGGTCACGGTATGGGTTATGGAATTCAGGACAATGAAGCATCATATGTCTATGGTGCCTACTGCAAGATATCCATCAGTGGTGCGAACTACCTTTCCATGCAGGTTAGCACCATGGCTTGGGGTACTTTGGAGTCCGGTGACGAACTTTCAATTGAGGCTACTTCCGGTACTCAACTAATCGGTTCTTACAACTACTCAGAGAACGGACTCAACTCGATGCTCAATGATTGGTCCCAGCACATCTGGGACATGACCAACGACACCAGCACCTCGGTATTCTCTCTCTCTTTCCACTTCACTAGTGACAACATTAACGCGGACGAAGGAGTCCATTTCGATCAGTTCCTCTTGGCTGGCATCGAGAAGGTGACCGAGTACACGGTGTCGATATCCTGTGACAACCCTGAGACCGGCTACAATGTGATACCTGCAGATCCACTCCCACCTTCGCTATACTGTTCTCTTACTAACAACGGATATCGAGAGAAGGGTATGACGATTGATACGAGGATTGACAACCAAACTTGGATGTTCCAGCACTCACCTCTTAGGATTGACTCAAACAATCTCAACGACCATGATTACAATGTGCCATTGAACCCACTTGAGTACAACCAGACGACCTACTTCTGGGTCAACCTGACCGTACCCCCTGGTGCAAATGTCGAGAACCTGAACTGGACAGTCAATATCACTGACACCTTCACTGGTGAACTGAAGCATTCGATGGTGATTCCACTCGCAGTAGATCCATCGTACAGTGTTGAGGTGAAGTACTACGGGCAGTCGGTTGCGGCTACTGTTGCTCCTGGCGAGTCGCAGCGTGTCAAGTTCACTTTACAGAACACAGGCAATCAGATGGCATACTGGAACTTAGACGCGTTCTTCAATCAGACATCATGGACCAATTCGAATGTCAAGTTCTACGACGCGGAGATCAATGGCACACGCATCACCTACATGCAACTCGTGAAGGGCGAGTCGCAGGACTTCTGGGCTGAATTCACTGCTCCAGATGAGGCTGGTCCCGGGCTTGTAGAGATTACACTACGAGCACAAGGCCAGTCTCCTGCAACAGCTCAGATGACACGCAAGGTCAACCTCATGGTTCCACAGATTCACGCCATCACAATGGAGGCATCCGAGGAAAGCATATCTGCCTACGCTGATGGTAGAACTCGCACTATAGAGGTAGAGATAACCAATGATGGTAACGATGCTGAGAGGTTCGATTTGGAGTTAGAGGCTGACTGGAGGCTGGAGGCAGATGTTAGTCAACCAGTTACTGAGGAGATAGAAGGCTTCGGCGAGACTTCGACAGTCATGATCGTCTTGCCGATGCCACATGGTATCAGGCCAGATCTCTATCTGCTGAATCTCAAGGCTACTTCTCAGACAGATCCATCCTTCCATCGCTCCCAGCAGATACAATTGACTGTCGACACGACCTACCTCCTTGATGTCGAAGAGGTAGATATGTCCGGCCAGACTTTCCAAGGCGGTTCCGATACCAAGACAGTCTCGTTCGAGGTCACCAACATGGGCAATGACCACGATGAGTTCGAGATACAACTTGACATCCCTGTTGGCATGTCGGCAGTGGTCATAGCGAACGAGGAGTATGACCCAGCTAGCCCACCTTCCGTGGCCGAGGGCGCTTCGGTGAACATCACCGTCGAGTATTCATTCGATTCTGGTGCCAGTGGAATGAAGC
>CAXFCF010000046.1:0-7051 GCA_964000875.1 uncultured Candidatus Poseidoniales archaeon | reverse complement strand
CATCGGTAGAACCCAGCAAGGGTTCCAGTACGATTTGCAATTAGTTCCCAATGACCAGGTGCAAGACGACGACACTACCATCGAAATAGAGGGGTGGACCATAGCCGTCGCCGCCAAGAGCGTCTCTTACATGGAAGGAGCAACACTTGATTTCAAGGAGACATTGATGGGAGGAGGTTTTCATTTTGAAAACCCCAACCCACTGTGGATCGATGACCTAGCCAAAAGAGTTGACGAGGTGATTCAGCAGCAAGTTAACCCCGCAGTCGCGTCGCATGGTGGTAATGTCAGTCTTATCGATGTAAAAGAAGGTGAAGCAATCATCACCTTCGGAGGCGGGTGTCAAGGATGTGCGGCAGTTGACATTACCCTAAAGCAAGGGGTTGAGACTATGATTAAGGATAATGTCCCTGAGATTGAGACTGTTACTGATGCAACCGACCACGCGGCTGGTGCTAACCCATTCTACTGATGGATTCCCAGAATCCTGAAGCATTATTTCGATGTCGAGATGATTAACCAACCATCGGATCGTTTGATTCCTCTTCCTCAAACTCCGCCTCTGGAGCAGGTAACAAGTTGCGTGAAGCCTCAAACATGTGCCTAACATTCTCTTCAATACGGCGGGCGTCTGCTAACAGGTCATCGAGTGGGAGATCAACTTCAATCAATTCGCTTAGCGCTTCTGTAGCTATGGCTGCTGCGCGTGCATCGGGATACATGGGGTTGCATTCAGCGAGAAGGGCTGTTACATCGAATCCTCTACGATCGCCTTCGGCAAGTAACCAACCAGCGATACCAGAAACAACACCTTGCTTGACAGGTTCGATGTCAGCAGACTTCAGACGGGCACGAGCACCTGATGAGGATGCTACACCGAATAGACCGCCTTCATCCTTCTCCGAAAGTTCGCCAGTGACAATTCCATCTATCACCACCAAATGCTCGAAGCGCCCTTCAGAGAACCATTCCAAAACGGTCTCAGCGAACTTGACATCTGTAGAGCCAGGGAACTGTAAGTCAGATGTGAATACCCCTATGCCATCACCCTGGTACACTCTCACGGGGTGACGTGGCACCTCATCCTGAACCAAAGCAACAGGTGGAAAGTCACGATCGATGACGGTACCGAGTTGAGCGAGACCGAGTGCCTTGACTACATGGCTAGTAGCGATGCTACCTACCATTCCCACATTAGAGAAACCACATATGGCGACACCTCCAGTGCTGGAAGCGTCAGCATCCTTATGCAAGACGAGGGGGAATCCGTGCCCATCTCTTTCATCGCCCATGTTGGCCATTGCCAATCATCCTCCTTGAAAACCCGACGGTCACTCGATGTATTCCGACCATTCCTCTTCGTCGGGATAGCGATACCACCATACTCCAACTTCATCCTTCCACCACTCAACGCCATCGTCATCCATGTGGTAGTCCTCCGATTGAGTGTAGTCATCGTAATCATCGTACTCCTCTTCGTACGACTCCTCTTCCCAAGTTTGCTCAACCGGTACTGGCCGTCCTCTTTCAGATGGCCTCTCTTTTGGCCTTCCTGCGAGTGACTTGGAATCACCAGGGCGGGAGACAAAAGAACCTCGCCTCGGCTTGGAATCGGACTGTAACTTCGCACCAACCATGGCAGTTGGAGTATCGTCGTAATCCTCATCATAGTCCTCATCATACTCGTCGAGCCAATCGTCGTCATCGTCGTCTTTGCCGCGTGACATTGCGCGCATAACGAAGAAACCACCTCCCAACAACGCAAGTGCCACTGCAGCGATGCCACCAATCATGGCCGGTGAGAGACCTTGGTTGTCGTTCGACGCAGGTGGTGTACTGGGGCCACCACTGTTTTCACCTTGGTTACCATCATCTGAGTCAACCGTCTCTAATACCTCAGCAAGTACCTCAAATGGTAATTCAGGGGATAAACTGCTGGAATTGTAACCCGATGCAGACGCTTCTATGGTGAATGTAAGGGAATAATTGCCGGCCTCATGACCCAATGGAGCACCCAGCGTCAACTCAATCTGAATTGACTCATCTGAGAACAAACTGGCGCTGGTCGGAGAATAAGAGAGGTCAAGCCCTTGAGGTGCGGAGACTGATATGTCGGCGTGAACCATGACTGAATTAGGATTGGTAAGGGTGCATCCAGCCTCAGAATCACTTGCGTTCTCAGTGACTGTCCATCCAGTGATGTCACAATCGAGTTCTAATGGCTCCAATTCAAACCACTCCTCCTCAGTCTCATTCTCCTCCGGCTCTTCAATCAAAGGAGGAGGGAGTAATATCGTCCGTGCGGGTGATCCTGTTACCATCAACCAATCAGGAGGCGACACTATGTCAACATCTAGTTCGCCACCCTGTATGTTACTAATTTGGATGGGAGCAATTCCGCTAGAATCGAAGTTTACACTACCACTGTCAGCGGTTGCTTGGTTGGTTTCGTTGCCTACGACATAAGATGCTGACAACCCATCAACCATACTCTGCTCAGCAACATTATCTGTAGTCAGAGACACTGTCACAGTACCCGCACCTGACTCGTCGAGTTGGATTGTACTAGGATTAAGAGAAAGTGAAGCTGCGATATGAACTTCAAACTCAAGTTCATCAGTTACCGAAGCTAAGTCTTGCGAATCTGGACCATAAGTGCCACCAGTGAATGATATTGTCAGGTCAACGACACCAGCCATTGAGACGCTCTCTTGTGTGAGAAGATTATTCCAATCAGCGAAGATGAAAGAGAAGTTGCCTTCGCTGTCCGTGATTGCACTGAGGGTAGTCCCTGTTCCCAGCTCTGGATCGAAATTAGCTGTCACTGTTTCACCAGGAAGTGATACTCCTTCGCTGATTAATGAGCCAGTTAGTTGGAAAGCAGAGCCGCTTCCAGCGATTTGAGTCATCCCTTCGATTGAACCCGCTTCGAGGGAGGTACTCATCGTCACCCCCCTCATGGAGTTGTTCTTCGATTGCACCGGGCCAGCTGTTGCCGCAGTCCAATTTACATTACCTGCAAGATCACCTGCGATGACTCCGAAATAGTAGTCGACGCCATCTTCAGGCGTCTGCCAATCCATCGAGTTGATGTTCTCCATTGTGGTGAAATTATCGATTTCAGTGGCCTCACTTGCATTCGTGAACGCACTCTCGGAATAGTAGACTGCATGCCACAGGACATCGTTGGAGATGCTAGGTAACCATACCAACTGAACCCATCCGCCCTCATCACCTGGCTTGTCAGAAGCAATCATGTTCGCGGGAGCAGCGGGCGGAACAACATCCTGTGCCTGAGCACCAGGGACATTGACCGTTATCAAATCAGAGTAGTTGCTGTACACCCCGTTGTCATATTGCGTCCTTACAACATAATCCCAGACCTTGCCATTAACATTGGTCATGTCAATCGAACTGTTCATCGGAGAAACCTCGTGAGGTACATTCAGTTGTGGAGTTGACCCGTTCTCCCAGCGATAGAGTTGGTACCCCAGGAAATCAGCCTCCTGCATCGCATCTGCCGTCCAGTTGAGTACCACCACATGCGTGTTCTGAATAGGGTTCCAGAAAACCGATGCATCGTTGAAGACCGGAGCATTACGGAACACCTGACTAGACATTCCTGCTGTCCACTGAACCATTACGCTCTCTAGAACCAAAGTACCCGATTGAGTGGAATTCAGAGGTATTGAGACATTGATATTACCGGTGCCCGGTTGCATAAGAGAGTTCAACTGGTTGGTGAGGTTACTCGTAATAGGATTCGTAGAAACGACGAAAGTTGCGTCGTATACTACATTGAGATCCTTCATCGTCATGTCACCTTCGCCTGTCGATACACCATAAGCCATCACCGTAGTGATCTGGTTTCCATATGGATCACTCATTGGTTGGAGTTGCATGAAGTTCTGTGCCAAAGTCGATGACATGTTACCCATGTCCTGCCACTCAAGGGGATTGACTCCGTTCAGTCCATCACCAGCGTAACCGATGAGTTGAGCCTCAGCTTGGTTGTCTCCATCACCATCGAAAGTTGCTGAATGCCAACCAGCGATATACAGCCCAACCGATGACTCTCCGGCCACGAAAATATGCTCCATGACGCCATCACCATCCATGTCGGCCATCTCCATATCACTTGGAGCAGTATGTGGCTGAAGATTGAGGTACGACGAAGCTACGCTACCGTTCGGTCCGAACTGCCTCACTTCCACATGTCCAGTGAAAGTGCTATCATTACCGTCAGGTGTACCCTGCAGAGGTTGTAAGACATCGACACTGCCATTGTTATTCCAATCACCAACAATGAAATTGTTGAGTTGAGTGCCATTGGTCTCCTGAATCGACCAACCGGTGCCGTTGAATGTTGCAGTACATATTCCGGTATCGGTGCCTCCTATCAAATCGAGGAGGCCGTCACCGTTCCAATCAGCATGAGTCAGTGAGGATTTGATGCAATCGAACGAACTGCCTGGGTTGCCCTGCAACCAAGACCCCTGGGTCAGATTCCACATGGTGACATGACCATCCATGCTGTCTGCAACCACAACGGTATCATTGCCACTCCCCCAGAATTTTCCTACCGCAACACTGCCTAGCAGTGCCTGCATTGGAGTTCCGTTGGACATTATCGTGATTGAGGCTCCTAAATCAAACGAAGTGTTGGTCTGGTTGTATGTGTATTGCTTGAGCGTACCATCGCCAAAAACCGCTACCAATTCGTCGTCACCGTCGCCATCGAGATCGCCGGCATCTATGGCCGTTGCACTGATTCCAAGGGAGAGATTCGCATGCTGTGTCCATCCTCCAGTACTGTTCGACATCAGTAAACAAACCGTGGCGTTGGTGTTGTCGAATGATGCAACATCGGCTCGGGAGTCACCGCTGAAATCACCAACGACGATATCTCCAGCACCATCGCATACAGGCTCCCATGATACTGTAGAGAATCCAGTGGTAGATGACCAATCCAATGTGCCTATAGCAGGTGAAGTAGTACCATTTGTCCATGTATGGCTACGCTGTAGGAACACTGGCTCAGGTAAGTTGTCAGCATCGGTGTCACCCATCTCCATTGAATCTATGACACCTGTCGCGAAGAAGCCCCCGCCGAAGTCTGGACTAAACTCAACTGTAAGATCGTAACCTTGTATCTGTGCTGAGGCAGGGAGGAGGGTCGCACCAAGTATAGAGCCAGTTGAATCAATCTCAGTCGTGTTAACCGAGGTTCCATCTGAGAAAGTAGTCTGGTTGCCTACCTTGCCATATCCCAGTCCGTCCCAAGCCCATTCATACGAGTTATCTTCGCTAATGTCAACATAGACTTGCCCTGGTGACGGACTGATTGAGTCGTAGGATATCTCGAAGGTGGCATCCATAATCGTTGTGTTACGCTCCAGCTGTAAGGTAGCACTTGACTCAAACTGCGAACCGTTGAGGTTCACCTGAAAGGTGTTTGAGCCGTCAGCGAAAGTTGTGATGACACCTTGTCCTCCGCCTGCTGATGCGGTCTGAAAAAGTGGAGATGTCACTGATATAACAAGGAACAGGAAAGTGAACATCGCCTTCCATCGACTTTCCATAATCACCATGAAATCCCCCTCTTGTATCAAGTCGAAGTCGAACTTATGTCATACCTGTTTCGATTAACTGCAGAACGCTATACCGGATATCGGTGAATGCTCCTAACTCCTGGCTTGATTGTGTGGTTATTATCTTGGTGAATGATAGAAAACGGCCATCTGAGTCGTTAATCGCTTTATGTCGCGGTTGTCGCCCTTGAAAAAGTAATTGTAGCAACGATTAAAATAACCTACTCGCTGCAAACAAAAGCGGGTCAAGATGTCCGATTCAGATGAAAACACGGAGTTGCAGAATCGGATTTTGATCCGAGTTGGGAACATGGAAGTCGATATCGCAGGGAGCGCCAGTGAAATCGATGCAACTATCCTGCAACAACTTGAGAGCGAAGTCTGGTCAAGTGCCCTTGCTCGAATTCGTGCGGCTAGGGAAATAGCGATTGAAGCCGCACGCCTTGCTGCCAAGGAATCTGGACTTCCTGAGCGTGGTAGTGCCTTTTCTGCACTCTGCACCAACAACAACCTGCATCGCAAGCCTGACCAAGTTTTGGCAGCCATTCAATACCTGCGCGAGGTTGAGGGTGTGCACGACTCACCACCAAGGGTATTGGAACAGTTGTTCATTGACTCCAACATGGATGCACCTGGTAATCTGTCGCTCTACCTAAACCGATTGAGGGAGAGGAATTACATTCAATACCCAGCAGGAGAGGGTAACAAGAAGAACAGGTACGCGATTCTGACCACTGAAGGAAGAGCACATCTCGACGGCCGCTCGATGGAGTGATCCGATGTCTTCCGAGAGGCGAGACCTCTCCTACCAGTCGTTCGTAGGCAAGGATCTTGTCAAGGAAGACTTCTCAAATTGCGACCTTCGTCGAGCCATCTTCGACAAAGCCAATCTTGAGGGCGCTGACTTCTCAGGATCCGACCTTCGAAACGCCTCGTTTGTAGACGCCTACGCGATGAAGGCTGCATTCGATAAAGCAGATCTACGAGGTGCCAGATTCATCAGGGCTAAAATTAGCCTATCCAACCTACAGGATGCAAAGTTGGATGGATGCGATCTACGAGGAATCAGGGGGCGCTACGCTACTTGGAGACGAGCAGACTGGTGGAATGCAAAGATGGACGAATCACTTGAGAAGGCGCTTTCAAAGAAATGGCCACGGCACGAGAATGAGTAATCATTCTTCTTCGGAAGACTTTGATTCTAGTTCTCCGAGAGCTGGTTGCAGAGCAGCACTACCGGCCTTTACCATCATTGGAATCAACGGCAACGCCACACAAAGAACTGAACAGAATATCATGATTCCAAACTCAACCACAGCAAACGAAGTCTTCATCGAAATACCTACCTCGGATTCGATGCTACTTGCCCATATCGACTGGATGGCGATTGACAAAATGACATACAGGCCACTACTTGCTAGACCTACTTTGATTGCCAAGCGGCGCTTCATGCAAAACAT
>CAXFCF010000045.1:0-7262 GCA_964000875.1 uncultured Candidatus Poseidoniales archaeon | reverse complement strand
TGATGCTGCCGCCTGCGGCCTCGACCTTCTCAACAGCACGAGCGCTGGCGTGATCTACGGTCACAGAAATCGCCTCACTAATCTGGCCGGAGCCAAGGAGTTTGTCGATTCCCATGGAGCCTAAATCAACCGCACCATCCTCTGCTAGGTCTGACAACTGGCTGACATTGACGGTGACATGCACATTTCGTAGCGAAGGATCACGGTTGAATCCGTGCATCCCCCAGTGACCAGGCATGTACTTGATTCGAGTCATGACTCGGTGCTTGTTGAGACCGGCGTTACCTCGGCCACCACGCTTTCCAGCGCCACGGCCTGCCTTCTTGCCCCTACCGTGGTAGCGGCTCCTTCCTCGGAACTTGTTCGTTCTTGATGGCATCCTTGTCAACTCCTCAAATCATTCTCCCAGCGAGATCAGTAATCGCCTCGCCGCGGTATCCCAAAGCACCGCCTACGGTGAAGTGGCGCTTGATACCGCCCCAGCCCTTGGCACCTCGTGGTGGATGTAATCGGAATACTCGCTTGAGGGAGTCCATCTCCTTGGTCGTTGCATCACCTGCAGCGATTGCCTTGGCATACTCTGTAACATTGGAGAATTCGGTTCCCTCTGCAACTGCTTCATCGGTGACGACCTTGTCTCCTATGAGACGGCCACGCTCGCGAATGAGAGCCTCGGTTGTATCTGCGTCAACCTGTCCCCAAGTGACATAGTCCTTGGCCTTCTGCAGCATACCTGCATAGGTATCGTTCTCGGGAACGAGTACCGCGTGATTGACGCGAGTTAGGTTCAGGTAGTCCATCGTCTCACGAATGGAGCGCTCGACGCCGACATTCGATCTTACTCGGATAACTAGCCAAGTCATTCGCTCACCCTCCCATCGGTCATGTAGAGACGACGGCGCTGGTCAGCGCTAATCTTCGACTTGTTGAGGTTCTTCAGAGCGTTGTAGGTAGCCTGTGCGAAGTTGATGTTTGTGCGAGTCTGTCCTGCGGTTCGCGAGTAGATGTCGGTTATTCCAGCTAGCCTCAGAACGGTCTTACCGGTATCACCGATGACCAAACCCTTGCCTGCTGGAGCAGGCATCAGAGTGACTCTAGTTGAGCCTGCGCGACCCTGAATCTTGAACGGTACGCTGTTACCTGGGCCAACACCGGACTCCCACGAGCCATTACCACGCACCACTGGGATGACATTGAGCTTGGCGGTGTCGATAGCCTTGCGGATGGTCGCTGCAACTTCCTTGCCCTTGCACATGCCTAAGCCGACGAAGCCGTTGCTGTTTCCTACTGCAGCCATAACATTGAACCTGACCCTGCGACCACTGTCGGTCATCCTCTGAATCATGTTGACATTGATGACCTCATCCTCGAGATTAGGAAGTAGTGCGTCAATTATCTCAACCTCTCGAATAGGTAGGCGCGTCTCCATCGCCTTCTCGATGGTCGTTATCTCACCGTTGCGAACCATTCGCCCAAGGCGTGTTCGCGGGCGCCACTGACGAAGTTGAGCCATCGGATCGTGGCCGCCCTTGCGACGGCGGTGGCGACCCTGCTCCAACTCTGGTTGCGAGGTGTACGCGAGAGCGATTCCTGGGGCAATCTGTTCTGGGTTCTCCGGTGCTGGTTGTTCCTCAGTCATTTTCAGGCCCCCTCTATCGCCTTCTTGCTCTTGTCAACTGACTTCGACATACTGTCGGAGATGTGAGCGCCGGCGATGCGCTCATCGTCAGGGAATACTGAGTCGTCATGTGGTATATCCAATCCGCCTTCTACCATGCCACGTAGTGCGGCGAAGGCTCGGTTTCCACTGGTAGCAGCTGCAAGGCCGATGTCTAACACGGCCTCCTTTACGCCTGCTGACGCAGCGCGCTTGGCTAGAGCCAGCCCTGCTAGATAGCAAGCCGGTACGGACTTCTTGGAAGCGCCCTTAGGCCACTTGTAGTCAGATACCAACGATGAGCCATCGACGCTGGTGACTACTCGGTCACCGTCTACCTCGTAGTTGACGATCTGGCATATCACCTGAGTGTTTGTGACGCGGACGACGGCGCGTGGTGCGCCACCGCGTAGCAACTTCAGGCGCCTGCGATAATCGGTTTGTCCTGACTCGCGGCGTGCGAATCTAAGCCTCTGTCTCTTTCCGTGCGCCATCAAGCATCACCTCCAATTTCGATACCATCGAGTTTCATGTTGGTCTTCATGTGAGCAATGCTTCGGTACGAGTTACCCTTCGCCTTGCGGTAGTAGTAACGGTACTGGCTTGCATCAAGAGTACCATCGGAGCGCATCTCCTTCAGGGCTCTCCTCTGAGCGCGAATCATCCTCATCCAACGGTTCTTGCGTGGGTCACGAGCATTCGAGGTACCGCTTCGGGTACCCTGCCCCTTTCTCCTTCCCTTAGCTCGCTGAGATGCACGCTTGTTAGCGCGTACACGGCTAGTTCCTTGTACCGGCTTAGCCTTGATGTAGCCCATCTCAATCAGTTCGCGGATGTCCTCCTTCTGGACGGCACTGCTGACCTGCTCGAGATAGTTATCATTGATCCACACTCGGTTCTCACCGACCTCTTGTCCAAGCTGAACAGAGAGTATCTCGGCAGCCAAACGCTTCTGGTTGCTTAGTTGCATCAGACATTCCTCCTTCGATTTAGAACACGGATGCCCAACGCATCTGCTCTCTCGTGAATAGCTGCTCTCTTGCGATTACCGACTGTCTTGCCGATTCTCGCTGCCTGAGTGCTTGGATCAATCGACTCCAAGTCATCCGGGTTGTGAACCATCACTTCCCTGAATCCAGATGGATGTAATCCGCGTGCCTCGGCAACCTTGCCGTATCCAACGCGTGCCATAGGCGAACGGTACTTCTTGTTCATGCGCTGCTTCGACTGCATACCCTTTGGCTTTCGCCATCCGGTCTTCGAGAGCCGCTTGTACCTGTACCATTCCTGTCGGCGGAACGCTGGCTGCTTGCGGCTCTGTGCATCGCGTAGTGACTTGACTTGCTTGGTTGAGTCGTCGAGCTTCGGCTTCTGTCTAGCGACATGCATTTCCTCTTCATCGTCCCACTCGTCGTCGAAGTCATCGTCGAAGTCATCGTCATCGTCTTCCTCGATCTCCTCTTCATGTTCTTCGACCTCAGCCTCGGCTTCCTCGACGACTTCTTCTTGGTCGTCTACCTGAGAATCGTTCTCGGAGAGACGGGCGATTAAATCGGCCTTCTTGCCAGAAACAGTCAGACCGGCCTCCCTTAGGAGATCCTTCAACTCGGCTACTGTCATATCTTCGTATTCAGACATGCATCATACCTCCTCAGTTCGCCCCCTTTGAGACGATGTAAATTCCATCCTGGAACACTCTTCTATCCCTTCCTCGAATCTTGCAAGAGCGTTCTATGATAGCGGCGGTCTGACCAACCTTCTCGCGGTCGCAGCCAGTTACGACTACATCGACCTTGTTCTCGACCTTGACTTCAACCTCAGCAGGCGTCCACTTGAGTGCAGCCTGACGGGGAACCTTCTCACCGAACAGGTTCTTGACCTCAAGAGTTGAACCCTGTACGGAAATGGTCATTGGGAAGTGAGAGTATACTGCCTTCAAACGGTACTCAAAACCATCAGTGACGCCGACTACCATGTTGTTGATGTGTGCTCTCCAAGTTCCACTGATTGCCTTCTCCTTACGCCTCGGCAATTCACACTGTACGGCTATCTGAGAGCCATTCACTGAGACATTCACCTTCTTGTGAGTGAATTCTCGGGAGACCGAACCGTTTGGTCCATTGACTGTGAGGCCAACCTCACCCAATGATGCCGACACGCCCTCTGGCATGTCGATCTCGTATCGAATCTTGTCTAACTTTACCATACTTAATCACCTCAGAAGACATACGCCAACAAACGCCCACCTATGGACGCAGACTTAGCGTCGTAGTGGTGCATGACACCTTGATTAGTAGTCATGAGAAGAAGTCCGAAGTCTTGCGCAGGTAGGTAACGGGACTCCCACTTGTCGAAATCACTCCTCTTGACCGAG
Organism: uncultured Candidatus Poseidoniales archaeon; assembly: GCA_964000875.1. Lineage (GTDB taxonomy): Archaea > Thermoplasmatota > Poseidoniia > Poseidoniales > Thalassarchaeaceae > MGIIb-Q1. The sequence continues at coordinate 3,231 of CAXFCF010000045.1, read as the reverse complement.
TGGCGTGGCTTTATGACTCCACACTGGTTTATTGCTCCAACCAACTCGATGCGGAATCCACCGCCTCTACCGTCCTCGGTTTTCTCGTACTCGCCGATGTAACCGTTCTCTTGCATAATATTGAGCATCCTGCCAAGCAGCTTGCTAGCTGGGCTTACAGACACCTCGTAGTGACCTGCTCGCTCAGCGTTGAAGATGCTGACGAATGCGTCGTTCAATGGGTCAAATTGCATATCTTTCTCCTCCCTAACTGAACTTCTTGAATCCGATCTCCGGAGCGATGTCGCGGAAACATTGCCTGCACAGCCTTAGGCCGTGGCGTCGAATCATTCCTCTCTTGCGACCGCAGCGGCGGCAGCCAGATTCTCGACCGATGTTTATGCCGTGTTCCTTTCCCATCTTCACTCCTCCAACAACGTGAGTCCGAAGGTCTCCTTCAGCCACTCACGAGACTCCACCTGAGACACCCTGTGACCCATGCCGACCTTGCCTCGCTGGCGGCGGCGGCGGCTCACACGGTGACCTGGACGCTCGACGACTACATTGATGTCCATGCCGAAGATGCCAATCTCTGGATCGTACTTCATCTCGGGGAAATCAGTGTAGTCAGCGATTCCAAACGAGAGGTTTCCTTGCTGATCCACACAATATGCGGGCAAGGTGTTCTCTCGAACCCAGAACGCGTCCTTCAGGAATTTGTCGATGATAGCTTGGTCACGTATCGTGACCTTGCATCCAATTGGTGCGCCTTCCCTGACCTTGAGGTCACGGTTGGTGGTCTTTCCAAGGGTTCTGATCGACGAGCAGCCGGTCAGAAGATTGAGTACTCGCTCCGCGAGTTGGAGGCGCTCTCCACCCTCGCCTACACCGATGTTGATGGTCACCTTGGTGATACGCGGTTGTAGCATTGGGTTCTGACTCAAACTTCCACCTCCGGTAGTGCGAAGTCACCGATGACGAACACATTGCGCTCAACGGTGCCGAAGCCTTCGAAAGTAACCTCATTAGGCATCGATGAACGCTTCTCGATCTTGCCAGTGATGGCTGCAATCGAGCCGACGTGGTTACCACCAATCAGTACAGCATTAGCACCTTCATCGAAAGCGTGGTGAGCCTTGATATCCTGCCCTGGAACGGCGATTACTAAGCTGTCGCCAGTGTTGTACTTCTTGGCATCATCGATGAGTATGTTCCTACCATCGTGCAGGTTGTACTGAGTGACGCCATTCTTGATAGTGGTCTTACCATCAATTCTGCATACCTTGGTGCCAGCGGATTTGGCATCTATGGCAGGGAATCGTAGCTTTCCGTTCTTGTCAAGAACACATCGGAAGTTATCATCACCCACTGTCAGGACATCCATCAGACCGACACCGCGGTTAGGGCTGGTCGCTACACGACCATCGACTAATACCTTACGAGAAGCGAGGAGGCGCTTGACCTCCCTACGGCTCTGTGCAAATCCTAGTACATCACGTAGAATGACAGTCAGCGGCATACTGAACTCATCAGAGTGGCCGCCTGGATCCTGCTTAGCAATCCAAACACTAGTCTTCCTAGGCAATGCCCAACTTCTTGGCATTGACAGTCTCTTCCTATGGTTAGCACTCATCACTGAACACCTCCGTTGCGCTCTTCGAGCTTCTTCAATCGAACAAGGTCGCCGTCATCTACCTTGATGACTACGACATTGGACGCGTGGACTGGAATTCCCTCCGCCTTACTCTCGGAAGTGGAATGGGCTACACCCTCGATGAAGATTCGACCGGACTTGGTATCAACACCGATGACCCTCGCCTCGATGCCGTCCTTGCCTCGGGGTCCACCGAGCCTCTTGCCTCCCTCATCCTTGTCGTGACCAGGGTTACCCCAGTCACCACGATGTACGGATACCCTGTCGCCAACGCGGATTGTGACATTGCGCACATTGGGGAAGGTCGGATCTAAGCAGCGGGCGCGGATGCGCTTGCGCTGCGTGTGTAGAGGAGCGTTTACCGCTCCCTTTCGCTGCTTGTTTGGCTTGCTACTCATTCTTTTCACCTCAGACAATCTGCTTTGCAGTGGCTCCAATCCTCGGGAACCTCTCTGCCGCCTCTCTGGCAACTGGACCTTTGATGTCAGTTCCAATCAACTCGCCACGCTCGTTGGACACGAGTACGCAAGCGTTGTCTTCGAACTGAACCCAACTACCGTCCGCCCTTCGGAACGGCCTCTTCTGTCGTACAATGACCGCCTTGAACACCTGACGACGACGCTCAGGAGTACCTCGCCTAACGGTGACATTGATCATGTCACCAACACCGGCTGCGGGATACCTTCTAGCGACTCCACCGAGCTTGAGTACAGAAATCAGTTGGACAATCTTGGCTCCGCTGTTGTCTACACAGGACATCTTCGCCTGAGTCGGCAGGCCGCGAGTCATGCGTCCGGATAGTCCCTTCAAGCGCTCGCCTCCTTCTCAATAACACAGAAAGTGACTGTCTTGGACAATGGGCGGCACTCCATGATTCGCACCGAATCACCAACTGAGATGTCACCTATGCAAGACGGAAGGTGAGCCGAGTATCGGCGTGTGCGCCTCTCGTACCTCTCGAATTTCTGCATGTGCCGGGTGTGCTCTCTCTCGACCACAATGGTTCCCTGCATTCCCACACGGGAAACGGTTCCTTCGATTACTTGACCACGAACCCTAAGGGATCCATAGAACGGACAGTTCTCACTACCATCCCAATCGCCTTCGGGCGCCTTCACATCTACTCCGATGTCTCGCATTTCAGTTCCTCCTGTACTTCCTTTGTACGCGGTCCTCAGGCCTCTGACAGACCATGGACCCAACGACAGGCTCGCTGCCGTCGATAGTGAATCGAATAACGTCCTTGGCAAGGGTGGTTACCTTGTCGGACTCTTGAATCATAATCGTATTGCGACTCTCGTCGAGGACGACGCCTCTCCTTCCAACTAAAGTCGGATCGCTAGACTCGACCACCTCTAGGTGCCGAGCCAACCAGGAAGTGTGCCAATGATTCATCTAGCGCACCTCCACCTGGTAGCCGTTCTGCTCAAGGACCTTGGAAGCCCTCTTCTTGTGATCTCCTTGAAGTTCGATGGTGCGTCCCTTGACAGTACCACCACTGGCGCAAGCCGCCTTGAGGATCTTAGCCAACTGGCCGATGTCAATGGCAGTATCATCGATTCCTTCAACGATTGTGACCATTTTTCCATACCTCCTTC
>CAXFCF010000044.1:0-7286 GCA_964000875.1 uncultured Candidatus Poseidoniales archaeon | reverse complement strand
AGATGGCAAAGTACTCTTCTTCCCCGATCAGCACCTAGGCCGGAACACTGCTCTTACCATGGGTTATGAAGAATCCGAGATGGCTGTATGGAACCCGATGGCAGAGCCTGCATGGGATGCCTTAGAATCCGCCAAGTTCGTGCTGTGGCACGGTTACTGTTCGGTTCACCAACGCTTTACTGTTGAGCAAATCAAAGGCATCCGTTCTGAGTATCCAGGTGCGATGGTTATCTCTCACCCTGAATGCTCTCGCGATGTGGTCGAAGCATCCGATGCTTCAGGCTCAACAGAGATGATTCGTCGATATGTCGCTGACGCACCCAGCGGCTCGGTAATCGGAGTCGGCACTGAGATTCACCTCGTTCAGCGCCTTAACGATGAGTATCCAGACAAGGAAGTCATCTGTCTCGATCCGGGTCTATGCCCCTGCTCAACGATGTACATGATTCATCCAGCGTATCTCGCCGAGTTACTGGAAAGGATTGTCGATGGCGACAACCCGAATCGAATCGTAGTTCCTGCTTCTATTGCAGAGGATGCGATTCTCGCTCTCGACAGGATGCTAGCGATAATCGCCTAGACTTCAACCGGTGGGTTCCGCTCTTTCATCCGCTGTATGAGCCAGATTATCAGGAGCGGAATCATTAGCAAGGTTACGACTTGTAGGGTAATCGAAGAATAGGGTTCGAAGGTTTCCTCTAAGGTATGGATTCTGACTTCAGGTGGCTCTTCTCCTCCGCTGTCTTGCAACCAGACGATGTGTCCTTCCATCGCCTGTGGTGAGGTCTGGTTGAGTTCGTCCTCAGGATGGAGTGGATAGGTTCGGTTCTGTTCGATGATGTGGTAACTCACATCCCAGTCGAGATCCTTTGATGATGGTGAGAGAGAGTTCAATCCCCATTTGTGTTGCCAAGTCACATGGCCATGTCCGATGCTTGGTGAACCGGCAGGGAATAGTGGATCGCCGAGCAGTCGTTGGTTTCCAGTAGCTAGGTCGACAATGACAAGGCGGTCGACAGAACTGAGATTGACCTGGACGACCAAATAATCGGAAGAGACTGCGATAGATTTGATTGAGGCGTTGAGATAATCGACGCTGTTACCTGTAAGGTCGAGTACTCGATCGTCAACGGCCTTTGAGGCAGTGACATTCACATCGACTTTAGTCAGAGTAGTGACAGCACCGAGATCGAGAACGAAGGCAGACATCGGTTCAGTTTCCGTAACATAAGCCAGCGCCCGTCCCTTACCATCAATCAACACTGTATCGTAGGGAGACCCTTCGATTGGAACCGCCTCCGAGCCTTGTCTCTGTTTCACGGTGCCATCATCCAGCACATACATGTCGACATCTGATCCACTAGCTGTATCGAGTATCACGACATCTTCGTAGAGTGGTCCAGTCAAGGTTTCCTGTGGGGCACTTTCGGGAGAGCCGAAGTCGAAGGTTCTCATCAAGTAGCCCTGCCAAACGACCGCGTGGTTCTTCGAGACCAGTACTTCGGTGGGTGCATCGATTAATCCATACTGGGATTGGTTTCCATCCTCGTTGAGTTCTAATTCATGGGTATGGGTTACTCCGGTTTCCAACTCCATCAATACCGCAGAGAGGTTTCCTTCTTCGCTAGCGTCTAGTGCCACCAACCAGCCATCCGCTCCTGCTGCTGCGCCTGGATGCGTGACTCCCTCGGCGGGGAAGTCTTGGTGTGCTGCATCGTAGAGGACGACAGATCCTGTCAATAGCAAGATGACGACTAGAATGCTTCCTGTCAATTTCGAAGTGGGTGCTTCGATTGTGTTTTTCACCCTTGTGACATACTTGTTGGCGACTTTTCGCCAGTTGTTGACATCGGAGAGTAGCCAAGCCAATCTTGCATGGAAGGTACGTTCGTCAAACCGATACCAGACCCAAGCCTGAGTCTTGTCTGCGAGGCGCACAGCCAACGCTGCCACTGCGATTCCACCGATGATGTCAAGGAACCAGTGGATTCCAAGATAGACAATCGCGAACCCAGTCGCCAGTGTGAACCAACCGACGAACTTCCTGTAGCGCTTCCATCGTTCTCCATCGTCCCATCGTAATAGGCCTAGCCAAACCGCGAATGGGATTCCTATGTGCAGGCTTGGCATGCCGTTTGTGAATGGGTCGATACGAGTGAACCAGGTCTGTATTGCGGGCGTCAGATCGTATGCAAGAGTCGCCATCTCAGGGATGTGATCTCCGGTTACCCGGACATTGAAGAAGAGGTAGAACGGAACCGCTAGCGCGTACACATAGAACATCGCCAGAAGAATTCTATCGGCGAGCCACCGGTCGTCGAAGTAGGTCAGGTAGAACGACGCCGTGTATGTCAAGAGCATATAGCCGGCGACATAGAAGTGAGTCAGAAGGATGGTCAACAGCGGGTCTTCGAAGGTCTGTTGCACCCAGAGTACCATGTCACCTTCTATCGCGTAGATGAATGGTGTCATTTCGAAATGGGTGTTCGCCATTAGGATGCGATCAAGACTGTCGAGGAGATCCTTCCAAACATAGATGCTGAAAACCAATGCGATATGCATCCAGTAGCGTCGGAACATGTCGACGAATCCATCGAGAGTCACCCTCTTGCCCATGGGTCGGAAGAAGTGCATCAGCAGGATTCCTGCTAGCAGAGAACCGGTCACCCAGGTTAGGTAGATGCCAGTTCCTTGTGACATGTAAGCCCCACTCCCATGAGTTGGCTGAACCATACCTCATTTCTCGCTTGCGCAAGAGTATGCGGTTATCAGATGATGTTGATGGATGGCTTCGACTCGTCGGAGAGTTGAGCCATCAGGTTTTCGACCACTACGCTGAACGCGGTAGCGGACTCGCCATCAGGTTCGGCGACTATTCGATGAACGCCATCGTCGCCGCCACGGACGATTCCTGGGTCGAACGGAAGTCTGCCGAGGAATGGCACTCCGAGTTCCTCAGCTGCGTTCTCGCCACCACCCTGCTTGAAGATGTCAAGTGTCAGGCTCCAGTTTCCGTCATCGTCGGTTGTCACCTCACAAGGCACGCCGCCGGGTCCTTGTACGGTAAGTGTGGAACCAGGTTCGCTTGTTCCGCGGAGTGTGTACCCACTCATGTTCTCTACAACACCCAAGCACTCCATCTTCAGTGTCTTGGCGAAGTTAATCGACTTGCGACTGTCTAGCAATGCAACATCCTGTGGTGTTGTAACGACTAGGATACCATCGATTTGTGGGAGCGACTGGGCGACGGTGAGCGGCTCATCAGAAGTTCCAGGTGGGAAGTCGATGATTAGGTAGTCGAGTTTCCCCCAGGCTACATCTCCGATGAACTGCTGGATTGCGCCCAACTTGATTGGTCCACGCCAGATGACGGGTGAGTCGTCATCTTCGAGGAGGAACGCCATCGAGATGACCTTGAGTCCATGTGGTCCTACGACCGGGTGGATCTGTCCCTCTTCGACATGTAGGTCTGCCCCGGTAACACCAAGCATTTTCGGTACATTTGGGCCGGTGATGTCGATGTCCATCAAGCCGACCTTGTGTCCCTTGCTTGCCAGTGATAGTGCGAGGCCAGTGGCGACGGTTGACTTACCGACGCCCCCCTTACCTGAAAGGACCATTACCTTGTGTGTTATGTCCTCTGCCAACTGAGTCATTCGCAGCTTTCTACGCATCTGTGCATACGCTTGCTCCATCTGCGCCTGCTGCTCTCCTGTGGCCTCGTCTGAAGCCTCTTCGTCGCCACTTCCACCCGCATGGTGTGAGATCGGAGAATCGCTCATCGCCTCTTCGAGCAACCCCTCGCCTTTGAACCGTTTGACGAGCCAGATAGATACTCGTCATACGTTGAATGACTAGTTGTCCCATTTTTGCCAAGGGTCTTCCTTGGTTTGTCGGTACCAGTGGTTGCTAGAACCCATCGGGTGTTCTACCCACTCCATTCCATCGTTGGAAATGACTCCATGTGCATCTGTGGGAGGTACATCATCGGGGATGCTCTCCATACTTGTGGTAGGCTCCACTGCCGCTTGCTCGGTGACAATCGGTTCAGTTTCGACTACTGGTTTTTCGAATCCCTGTTCCATTTCGGGTTCAGGAGTATAGTCAAATCTGGCATCGTCAGCAAACAGCATGTCTTCATCTGATGGATTCCTAGGTGTTCTGGATTGTCCTAGGAACAGTAAGAGTACGAAGCATGCAATGAGCAGAAGTGCAATCGTTGAGATGATTTCCATCAGCCCACTACTCACCATCGTCTCCTCTTCTCCAGCAATTGCTTGCTCGGATTCGTCTTCCTCTGTTCCGTTGTCCGAAGTCACCGGCTCGTCAACAGTTCCGTTGAACTCAGGAGCTTCGTTTATTGTCGAGTTATTGTGGTAGTGGACAATAGTCGTTGAGTTGTTGTGATAGTGAATCACTGTGGTAGTCACCGGCAAGCTCTCGTTGTCATCTGAGTCCTCTGGATACTGGTGGATGATTGTTACATTGCCAGTGTTACTTCCGGAATTGACACAGTTCTCTTCTCCAAATGGACAAGGGTCAGAGTGGTCAAAAACTCCATCACCGTCATCGTCTCCGTCTTCCGTAGCATCTAAGCAACCGTCACCATCGTAGTCACTACCGCTATTCGATACCCACCCGAGCATTCCAACACTGCAATTGTCATCAATATCTGGAACGCCGTCGCCATCGTCATCAAGATCCTCGGAGAGGTCATAGCAACCGTCTGAGTCGTGATCGGTCACTCTGCCGGAAGTCCAGTTCGACTCACCCTGAGCACAGAAGTCGTTGACATCGCTTATCCCATCGTTATCATCGTCGTTGTCTTCAGTCAAGTCGCGGCAACCATCACCATCGTTGTCTGTCTGTGGATTCGATGTCCAGTTTAGTTCACCAAGCCTGCAGATGTCCATATGGTCGTTGACCTGATCGTTGTCGTCGTCGTAGTCCTCGTCGCTGTCGCGGCACCCATCGTCGTCGTAGTCAGCAGAGATGTAACGAATCCAAGAAAGAACACCTGTGGGGCAAAGGTCTTCACTATCTTCCGCACCATCTTGGTCGTCGTCTAGATCTTCATTAGAGTCTTGACAGCCATCCCCATCATGGTCAGTGGCCGAATTTGAAATCCATCCAGTATCACCCCTAAAGCAATCATCACTCCCATCGTACAAACCATCGTTGTCGTCATCGAGATCTTCGCCCGCGTCCATGCAACCATCCGTATCATGGTCGGAGGTCAGGTTCGAAGTCCATCCGAGGTCTCCTACAGAGCAAATATCGACAATGTCCGCAACTCCATCATTGTCGTCGTCAGAATCCTCAACCGCATCGTTGCAGCCATCCCCGTCGTGGTCAGTGGTACCATTCGAAGTCCAGTTTAGCAACCCGGTAGGATGGCAACTGTCGGCTGTGTCATTGATTCCATCGTCGTCGTCGTCGGTATCCTCTCCCGCATCTTGACAACCGTCGTTGTCACGGTCGGTCGAAGAGTTGGAGATCCAGTTCATGTCACCTTGTGGACAGTTGTCGAATACATCGTAGAACCCATCGTTATCATCGTCGTCATCACAGACATCACCTGGGCCATCCCCGTCGTAGTCATCCTGATTGGCATTGAAATGGTCACCACAGTTGTCGAGGCGGTCGGCAACAGAGTCCCCATCTCTATCTCTATCCCATTTCCAGATGAACAGATCGTCCGAGCCATTGCTAACCAAGTTGTAGTTCTCGTAATTTGCATTTCCATTGAACAAACCAGAGATGTAGGATGTTCCGTTGGTGTCTAAGGAGATGGTCTTCAAGGATTGTGAGTTCGACTCGTACCATTGCTGACTTCCATTTGCGTCCAGATGTGTGATGTAACTAGAGCCTACTACGGTCATGTTGTCATTGGCATGTATGGCAACATCTTCGATCGCATGAGAGTTAGGTCCGATTCGGGTTCCCCACTCCCACGTCCCATTCCCCAATGCCCTGACTACGAACCCGCCTTGGTTGGCGAGAATAATCGTTGTACCGTACGAAGCATGGTTGTAGTTGTATCCGACAACTACGATTCTGTTGTTCCCATCAACTGCTAACTTCTCAGGCCTATCCTCCGATAACCCTCCTCCATGGGTCAGCCACTGCCACGAGTGCGTGGAGTTTACCTTGGCAAGGAAGATATCCCAACCTCCTGCGGAGGTTGCAGAAAGGCTCCCAATGCTAATTGAGCTATCGAACTTACCAGTCACGATAACAGAATCATTGCTGTCAGTTACAACATCTGCCATGTATCGGCTATTACATCTATTGCTATCGTCGTCCAATTTGTCGACCCATTGGAATATACCAGAACTAGAGTATTTTACCAGCCAAGGCATGTAGTAGTAACTACCGCAATATGATGCTTCAAGCGTGCCTGCTGCACTGTTGGAACTAGTCGTGTGGGAGCCAGATGTGAACCAAGCATTCCTTACAGACGAGCCGAAGTAGTAGACATAGGATTCTCCTGTGACATACACATTCTGGTTGGAGTCGATCGCAATGCCTCTGCTGTAACTTCGATCGTTAGTTCTGGCTCTTTCGACCCAGGTCCAATTACCTGTGTCATCGATTCTTCCAACCATTCCATCGTAGTTATTTGTAGCCGTCCTACTTATGTTACCGAAGTCCTTGTTGCCGTTGAAGTATCCACTAACGAAGACATTGCCATATGAATCGACTTCAAGGTCAGAGAGCTTCGCAAAGTTGTTTGAGTTCGTTCCGGAGGTTTGGGTAATCCATTTCCAAGTTCCATCTGCACCCAGTCGAGCGACGAAGAAATCGTTGTTGGCATAGATAGTTGTAGATCCAAAGATGGCAGAACATGTTCCAGCGCCGTGACAAACATTTCCTCCAACATAGATGTCTCCGTTGTTACCGACTCGAATCATAGTACCCTCATCACTACCGATTCCACCCACATGGTGTAACCAGTTGCCAGTTGACACTCGCGCTGAGCTGAGAGCGTTCCGCTGTTCGGGAGTCAAAGCGACTTCATCTACTCCTGTATCGGAATTCCAGTCGTCTTCCAACGGCGTACCCTCAATCATTGGTCCAGCAGAGCAAAGCAGGAACGAGATAACCATGAGCACCGGTAACATACGAGACTGCATGCTTGCGCGTTGATTTACCTACAAATGACCGTTTCCGTGACTTGTAGTCACGCTAAATGGCTGCGGTTTCGTGTTTTAGGATGCGAGCGCCGGGAATTGAACCCGGGTTCAGGCGTTGGCAACGCCCGGTGATAACCGCTACACTACGCT